>JBBATT010000048.1:0-11221 GCA_040398605.1 Chakrabartia sp. | reverse complement strand
GGCGTCAAAGATCATGTTGTCGATGCGGTAATCCCCATGGACAACCGAGGTGCGCGTCTGTTCGGGCAGCGTTGCGGGTAGCCATTCGATCAGGCGTTCCATGATCGGCATGTGTTCGGTTTCGGACAGCCTGTATTGCTTGGTCCACCGATCGACCTGACGACCGAAATAATTGCCGGGTTTGCCGAAATCGTTGAGGTTCGCGGCATCGATGCTGGTGTTGTGCAGCGCGGCCAGCGTATCGATCATCGCTTCATAGGTCGCGCGGCGGAATTCGGGCGTCGCGCCGGGCATGGCGCCATCCCAGATCGTCCGACCTTCCACCATGCTCATGACGTAGAACCAACTGCCGATCACGCTGTCATCGGTGCACAGGCCGAAAGGCTTGGCCACCGGAAAACCGGTGGGATGAAGCCCTGCGATAACCTTGAATTCCCGGTCCACGGCGTGGGCGCTGGGCAGTAACTGGCCAAGCGGCTTGCGGCGCAGCACGTAAGATCCGCTCTTCGCGTTGATGCGATAGGTCGGGTTAGACTGGCCACCGGCGAACTTGAAGACCTCGAGCGGGCCTTCAAATCCGGCGACGTTTTCCGTCATCCAGGCCGTCAGCTTCACCTCATCCAGTGCATCGACGCCCTCGGCCTTCGTCACGCCCGAAAAGGCAGTCTGTGCGTCCATCGCTTCGGTCATTGATCAAATACGATAACGCTTCGTGCGGAATCGCCCTTCTTCATCTTTTCAAAGCCGTCGTTGATGCCCGACAGCGGAATGGTTTCCGCAATGATGCTGTCGAGATCAAGCAGGCCGCGCAGGTAGAAATCAACCAGACGCGGGATGTCCACGGGGAAGCGATTGCCGCCCATGATCGCGCCTTGCAGCTTCTTGCCGGACAGCAGGTCCATCGCTGACAGGCCGACCTTTTCAGTCAGCGGCATCATGCCAAGGATCGTGGCCGTACCACCACGCCGCAGCACGCTGACGGCAAGGCTGGCAGAAGCTGGGCGACCCACCGCTTCAATCGCATGGTCAACGCCGCCCTTGGTCATTTCAATGATTTGGGCGGCAGCGCCTTCTGCCGTGGCATCAATGACGTCGGTTGCGCCAAGCTTGAGCGCGAGCGCGCGCTTCTCAGGGATTGGGTCTGCCGCGATGATGCGTCCAGCCCCTGCAATCTTGGCCGCGTTGATCGTGGCCAAGCCCACTCCGCCGCATCCGACGACCGTTACGGTTTCACCCGGCGTCAGCTTGCAAGCGTTGAAGATGGCGCCAGCACCCGTCGTGACAGCGCAGCCGATAACGGCGGCACGGTCCAGCGGCATGTCCGGATTGATCTTCACACAGGCATGTTCGTGGATGAGCATCTGTTCGGCAAAGGCCGACAGGTTGAGCATCTGGTTGACGGGTGAGCCATCGGCGCGGGTCAGGCGAGGGGCCTCGCCCGGTCCCCGCCGCGTTTCGCCGCCAAGGCAAAGCGACATCCGGCCTGTGACGCAATATTCGCAATGCCCACAGAAGGCCGACAGGCAGGTGACGACAGCATCGCCCACCTTGACGGTGCGGACTTCACTGCCGACGGCTTCGACGATCCCAGCCGCTTCATGGCCCGGAACGGCTGGAAGCGGATGCGGATAGGCGCCGTCGATGAAGTGAAGATCCGAATGGCACAGCCCGCAGGCAGCCGTCCGGATCAGGACTTCGTGCGGACCGGGGTTGGAGATCGAAAGCTCTTCGATCTCCAACGGGCTGCCCGGCTGGATGAGGACTGCGGCCTTCATCGTGTTGCGGCCAGATCGCCCGACGACACGTCGTGCGGACGTTCCGCGCCATATTTGCCAAGCTCAAGCCGGGCGATGGAGCGGTTGTGGACTTCATCTGGACCGTCGGCGAGACGCAGCGTGCGCTGATGCGCCCATGCCGAGGCAAGGCCATAGTCTTCCGAAACACCGCCACCGCCATGCGCCTGAATGGCGTCGTCGATGATCTTGAGCGCCATGTTGGGGGCCTGCACCTTGATCATGGCGATTTCAGCGGCAGCCGCCTTGTTGCCCACCGTGTCCATCATCTGAGCAGCCTTAAGGCAGAGCAGGCGCGTCATTTCCAGATCGATACGGGCACGGGCAATGCGCTCATGCCAGACAGTCTGTTCGGCAATGGTCTTGCCAAAGGCAACGCGCGAGGTGAGCCTGCGGCACATCTTTTCCAGCGCTTCTTCGGCCACACCGATGGTGCGCATGCAGTGGTGGATACGGCCCGGCCCGAGGCGGCCCTGCGCGATTTCAAAGCCACGGCCTTCGCCATAGAGAATGTTTTCGGCTGGAACGCGGACGTCCTTCAGTTCAACTTCCATATGGCCGTGCGGCGCATCGTCATATCCAAAGACCGGCAGATGGCGCAGGATGTTCACACCGGGCGTGTCGATGGGCATCAGGATCTGCGACTGTTGCTGGTGGCGCTTGGCGCCGAGGTCGGTCTTGCCCATGACAATGGCGATCTTGCAGCGCGGATCACCCAGACCCGAAGACCACCATTTGCGGCCATTGATGACATAATGATCGCCATCACGCGTGATGCGCGTTTCGATGTTCGTGGCATCGGATGAGGCGACAAACGGTTCGGTCATCAGGAAGGCAGAGCGGATTTCACCGTTCATCAGCGGGATCAACCACTGCTTTTTCTGCTCGGCTGTGCCGTAACGATTGAGCACTTCCATATTGCCCGTGTCGGGTGCTGCGCAGTTGAAGATTTCCGATGACATGCCGACGCGGCCCATTTCTTCGGCGCACAGGGCATATTCAACGTTGGTCAGCATCGGGCCGTCAAATTCGACTGAGGTGTCGACATGCGGGTTGGCGCCAACGGGGGGCATGAAGAGGTTCCAGATGCCGGCGGCCTTGGCGCGCTTCTTTTCTTCTTCAATGACTTGCAGGACCTTCCAGCGCTCGCCGGTGGCCTGTTCAGCATAATAATCCTTCACCCGGGGGCGGATATACTGATCGATGTGATTTTTAACGCGGTCACGCCAATAGCTCTCGCGCTCGGTGAGGGTGAAGTCCATCTGAGTCGTCCTCTTCTATGTTTACGTTTACGTCACTGTCAGCTTTCGGAGTCGTTTTCCAGCCCCTTCAATCGCCTTTTGAACTTGCCGCAGCGGCAAGCTGGCGCACACGCGCTTCATGGTCATCCCGGCGGATGGGAAAGCGTGCAAAAACAAAGGCGGAAAGCACGGCAAGGACCGCTACCATGATGATGTAGGCCGTGGTCAGCCGGTCAATCACCTCCGGCGCAACAGCACTGGGTGCTGTCTGTGTTGAGAGGCCTGCCCAGCTGATGATCATGCCGGAAATGAAGATGCCGACGCCTGTTGCGCACTTCTGGATGAAGAAGTTTCCGGCGAAGAAAATGCCTTCGGTCCGCCTGCCTGTTTTGACCTGCGCATCCTCAACAATGTCAGCAATCATAGATGAAGCTGAGATCATGACTGTCACGCCGAGGGCGTTGGCGAGGAAGAAGAATGCAAACACGCCGAGCGTCGAAGCTGTTGAACCAATCTCCGGCCAAAGATCAAGCAATCGGAGAAGAAACGGGGCGATCCACAAGGCCACGCCGCCAATCGCGGCATAAGCGGCGGTATGTGGTTTGTCCCACCGGCGGTTGAGCGGAATGACGAGGAAGAACGCGGCGACCACGCTCAAGAAAAGAACGACCGGATAAAAGCCGAACGCAGTCTGGTTGAACTGCCAGACATAGAGGTAGAGATAATTGGAAATCGAAAAGGTCGTACCTTGGCTGATAACGGCGAGGCCCGCTGCCAAGGCAAAAATCAGGAAGGCGCGATTGGACAGCGATTCCCTTATTTCCTGGAACGCATGGCTGACACTGGTCGGGACGGGGCGGACATCTGGCAGGCGTGCGACGCGCTTGTGCTGTCCCGCTGCCGACAGCAGCACCGTCAGCGCGATCAGCAGGCCACCAAACAGCCCGTAATTCCAATAACCTTCGGGGTTGAGCTGGCCGACGGCATGCCCTGCATCGGGCTTTAGAAATACACCATAAGCCAGAAACAGCATCAGCAGCCCGCCACCCCACCCGAAGAGATAGCGGAACCGCATCAGCCCGGTTCGCTCATCATAATCGCGGGTCAATTCCGGCACGAGGGCAACCGACGGGACTTCGCAGCAGGACACGAGCGCGCGGACAAGGACCGCCGTGGCGACAAGATAGAGGAAGATGTGCCCATGCGCGCCTTCGGGCGGCGACCAAAGCAACAGCCAAGCAAAGCCGAGGGGTATGGGCGCGATATAGAGCCAAGGGAGGCGCTTGCCCCAGCGCGTATAGGTCCGGTCGCTCATATGCCCGACAATGGGATCGATAAACGCGTCGATGAACAGCGCGAGCATGAGGGCTGCTGAAACCAACGTCGCCTCCAGCCCCAACACCTGATTGTAAAACAGGAGCAGGAAGGTCGAAAAACCGTTGTCTTTCACGCCATAGGCAATGCTGCCCATGCCGTGGACCAGCTTCAGGCGGAGCGGAAGCCGGTCCTCAGCGGGCGCGTTCATCCCTGTGGCGCATCAACATAAGCCTGGAGCGCGTCGAAGATGCCGGGCGCTTCTGGGTTCCAGCTGTGCGGCTGGCCTGTTGTGATGCCGCCATCGACGACAAAGTGTGATCCGGTGATGAAGCCTGCTTCCTTTGATGCGAGGAAGGCGACCATATTAGCAATGTCATCAGGCCTGCCGCCGCGCTTTACGGGCTGGGTATGGTTGGCAATTTCCCAGATGATCTGGTTCGCCGCGTCGCGCTTTTCCTCTGGCACGTCCATCGACGACGAAAAGATGTTGGTTTGGATGAAGCCCGGGCAGATCGCGTTCATGCGGATATTGTGCTTGGCGAGATCGGTAGCGCCGACCTTGGTCAGGTGGATGACGCCGCATTTGGCAACGGCATAAGCAGTCGGCGAATAGCCAGCACCAAGACCCGCAACACTTGCGGTATTCACGATGGAGGCCCCTTCACGGCCAATCATGTGCGGCACCGCATAGCGCACGCCCATGGCCACGGACCGAAGCAATAGGTCCATCGTGCGGTCCCAGCCTTCTGGATCAATTTCCTCAATTGGGGCCCTGTCGCCACCGGCACCGGCATTGTTGAACACGACGTCAATGCCGCCGGTCTTCTCGGCTGCAAAATCCATCAGCGCCTTGATGTCGGCGGTGTTGCACACATCGGTGTGCTTGAAGGAGATTTTGCCGTTGGAGGTTGCCGCCAGTTCCTCGCCGCCCGCAGCGTCAATATCGCCTGCGATGACAGTCGCGCCTTCTGACGCAAACAGCAGGCAGGTCGCCTTGCCAATGCCCGATGCAGCGCCTGTGATGACGACCGTTTTGCCTGCGAATCTCATGTCTCTCTCCTATGTCTTTACGCGTCATCCTGTCTGGCGAAAGCAGCTTGGTCAACGCGTTCGAAACTTCCCTTACGGAAAGCACGGCCCTCAAGTTGACGCTTGCGTAAAGCCGCGCTGCCGACTTAGACAGGAGGCTAGAAATAGGAGACGATGATGACAGATCTCGACACCTTCCGGAAGGAAGCCCGTTCTTGGTTGGAAGCGAATTGCCCGCCTGAAATGCGCCAGCCTGCAAAGTCGGATGACGATGTTTGCTGGGGTGGGCGCAATTGGGTGTTTTCGTCTCCCGCCCAAAAGCAATGGCTCGATGTCATGGCAGCCAAGGGGTGGACGGTCCCTGACTGGCCAGAGGCTTATGGCGGCGGTGGCCTTTCAGCGGAACAGACCAAAGCCCTGCGTCAGGAAATGGCAAAGCTCAATTGCCGTTCTCCGCTCAACAGCTTCGGCATCTGGATGCTTGGCCCCGCACTTTTGAAGTTCGGAACCGAGGAACAGAAGCTGCATTATCTCCCCCAGATCGCGCGCGGTGAAATCCGCTGGTGCCAGGGCTATTCGGAACCGGGCTCCGGCTCTGACCTCGTCTCGCTCCAGACCTTTGGCGAAGACAAGGGCGATCATTGGGTCGTCAACGGCCAAAAGATTTGGACCAGCTACGCCGATAAGGCGGACTGGATCTTCTGCCTCGTCCGCACCAACAAGGAAGACAAGTATCAGGGCATCAGCTTCCTGTTGTTCGATATGACGACACCGGGTGTGACGACCAAGCCGATCCTCCTGATCTCGGGTGCCTCACCCTTCTGCGAAACCTTCTTCGACAATGTGGCGGTGCCCAAGCACCAGATCGTTGGCGAACTCAATCGCGGCTGGGATGTTGCCAAATATCTGCTGGGGCATGAGCGCGAGATGATTTCCGGCATGGGCGGCGATGGCGGCATGGCGTCGCTTGGGTCCTTCTACGCCGATGTGCTGGCCGACAACCCCGTGCTGCGCGCCGAAATGGCAATGTTTGAGGTCGAGAACCTCGCATTCCGCGCCCATTCCGAACGCTTCATGGATGAATGGAAGACGGGGCGTGCGCACCCGGCCTATTCTAACCTGATGAAATATGTCGGGACGGAACTGAATAAGAAGCGTCATGAAATTGTGATGGCGGCCGGTGGCTCTGATGCGCTGGAATGGGAAAGTGCCCGCACCAATGGCGGCGCGCGTCCGCGTGCCTGGTTGCGCACCAAAGCCAACAGCATCGAAGGCGGCACGAGTGAGGTTATGCTCAACGTCGTGTCCAAACGCATTCTCGAAATGCCGGGGGCCTGATCCATGGGACTGTATCACACCGAAGATCAGGCGATGCTGAAAGACAGCGTTGCGCCTTTCTTGGCCGAGAACGGATCGATCAAGCAGCTGCGCGCCCTGCGGGACGATAAGGACCCGATTGGTTTTGCACGTGACCTCTGGTCGCAATTTGCCGAGATGGGCCTGAACGGCATCCTCATCCCCGAAGCCGAAGGCGGGCTTGGCCTTGGCCATGTTGAGGCCGGCATCGTGCTTGAAGAAATTGGCCGCAACCTGACGGCATCGCCGTTCCTGTCCACCGCTGTTGCGGCGGTCGAAGCCCTGAAATCCGCAAGTGCCGACATGCGCGGGCAATGGTTCCCCAAGATCGCCGCCGGTGAGGCGGTGATCGGTCTCGCGCTGGAAGAGGGCAAGAAGCACAATCCGGCGGCGACCGCGCTGAAGGCGGAACGCTCCGGTAATGGCTTTAAGCTGACGGGGGCAAAGACCTTTGTGGTCCACGGCCATGTGGCAGACCTGCTGCTCGTCTCGGCGCGCACGGCAGGGGCCGCGGGCGAGGAAGCGGGTATCACGCTGTTTGCCGTGCCACGCGATGCGGCTGGCCTCACGGCCGAGGCCGATCGTCTGGTCGATAGCTCCCTGTCGGCGCGCATCACGCTTGACGGTGTGCAGGTCGATGCCGACGCCGTCATCGGTGAGGTTGATGCCGGATGGGCGCCGCTCACCGCCCTGCTCAATGCCGGGCGACTTGGCGCATCAGCGGAGCTGGTTGGCGTCGGCACCGGCGCGATGGATATGACGTTCGACTATATCAAACAGCGCAAGCAGTTCGGCAGAGTCATCGGCGAGTTTCAGGCGCTCCAGCACCGTGCCGCGCATCTCTATGGAGAGATGGAAGGCGCGCGTTCGATTGTTCTGAAGGCGCAGCACATGCTCGACAATGGCGATCCGCGCGGTGAGATGTTCGTCTCTGCGGCGAAGGCCAAGGCGGCCAAGTCCACCAACCTTGCGGTGCGCGAAGGCGTGCAGATGCACGGCGGCATGGGGATGACGGATGCCTATGACATTGGCCTATATATGAAGCGGGACCGTGCGCTGAACGAAGTTTTCGGAGACCTGTATTTTCACGCCGACAAGCTGGCGAAGATGAACGGATATTGATGATGGATATTGCAAAGCTGTTTTCACTAGAGGGCCGCGTGGCCCTGATCACCGGCGGGTCGAAGAATCTGGGCAAGCACATTGCCGAAGGCTTCATCGCGCAAGGCGCAAAGGTCTACATCACGTCACGCAAGGCGGACTCGTGCAACGAGACGGCCGCCGAACTCGGGCCAAACTGCATCCCGCTGCCGATGGATGTTTCCTCGGTAGAAGGCTGCAAGGCACTCGCCGCAGTTTTTGCCGAGCGCGAAGAAAAGCTCGACATTCTTGTGAACAATGCGGGCGCTGCCTGGGGTGCCCCGTTTGAGGACTTCCCCGAAGTGGGTTGGGACAAGGTCATGGACCTCAACGTCAAGGGTCCCTTCTTCCTTACGCAGGCGCTCTATCCGCAATTGAAGGCCGCCGCGTCCAAGGGGCAGCCGGCCAAGGTCATCAACATTGGCTCGATTGATGGCATCCGTTTGAACCCTTGGGAAACCTACAGCTATCACGCGTCGAAGGCGGCGATCCTGTATCTGACAAAGCGCATGGCGGCCCGGCTGGTGCAGGACCAAATCAACGTCACCGCCATCGCGCCGGGGGCCTTTGCGTCCGACATGAACCGCGCCGCGCGCGATCATGCTGATGCTGTTGCTCAGAACATCCCGAACAAGCGGATCGGTGTTGCAGAAGATATGGCGGCAGCGGCGATCTTCCTCGCCAGCAACGCCGGTAATTATGTGGTTGGCGATACCATCACCGTCGACGGCGGTGTGGCCCACGCCAATATCGGTTCGCCGAGCATCGACGCATGAGCGTGCAGGGGTTCGCGCAAGACCGCTTCGCAGGGGTGAAGGAGGTTCTTGCCGCGAACCTCGCCAGTGGCGCGGATATCGGTGCCTCTTTCTGCGCAACGATTGACGGGGAAACCGTTGTCGACATTTGGGGCGGCCATGCCAACCCGGATAAGACGCGTGATTGGCAGTCTGACACCATCATCAACGTCTATTCGACGACGAAGACGATGACGGCGCTGACCGCTTTGCTGCTGGCAGACCGGGGGGCGATCGACTTCGCCAAGCCTGTTGCACACTATTGGCCGGAATTTGCAGCGAACGGCAAAGCGGACGTGACGGTCGCGCATCTGATGAGCCATTCGGCCGGTCTCTCCGGCTGGAAGGAACCGCTCGGCAAGTCGGACTTTTACGATTGGGACAAGTGCACCAGCCTGCTGGCGGCACAGGCGCCCTATTGGGAGCCCGGCACCCAGCCCGGTTATCATGCCGTGACGCAGGGGTATCTCGTGGGTGAAGTCGTCCGCCGCGTAACCGGCAAGTCGCTTGGCACCGTGTTCCGCGAAGAGATTGCGGAACCCATGGGCGCTGATTTCCACATCGGCCTGCCATCGTCCGAAGATCACCGCGTGGCAGACCTTTTGCCGCCGCCGCCCAATGCGGCGATTGGATCAGCTGGCACATCTGATCTTGTTAAGAACATGGCGATGAACCCCGGTATTGACGTGCTGGAAACACGCACGCGCGACTGGCGGGGTGCTGAAATTCCAGCGGCCGGTGGCACAGGCAATGCGCGGTCGGTCGCGGAAATCCATACCATTCTCGCCAATGGCGGGATGGCGAAGGGCAAACGCTTCCTGTCTGAAGCCGGATGCCGCAAACTGCTCGAATGCCAAGTTGAGGGCACCGACCTGATCCTTGGCATCCCCGTGCGCTTCGGCCTTGGCTTTGGTCTGTCCGGCGGGATGACGCCGCTGCCGAATGACAGTTGCTGCTATTGGGGCGGCTATGGCGGGTCGATCATCATCATCGATATGCAAAACCGGGCCACCTACAGCTATGTCATGAACAAGATGGAAGGCACGACGTCCGGCGACGTGCGCGGCTTTGGCCTGGTGATGGCGGTCATGCAGGCCATGGCGGCCTGAAGAAACAATCAAAAGGGGAGAGAGAGATGAATATGGTCGCACGGGTTTTGGTTGGCATTATGGCGCTGTTTTTTGGCGCGATGGGCGCGGGCTTTTGGTTGAATCTGGAAACGCAGGCCGCCACTTTCGGCCTGCAGGGCGCTGTAGAAGCATCGAACCTTATCGGACGCGTCAGCGTGCGGGCGGACTTTGGGTCCTTCTTCCTGACCATCGGCATCCTGTGCGGCTATGCCGTGTGGAAGCGCTCCGGCGCAGCCGCAATTGGCGCCGCCCTGCTCTTCGGCATTGCGCTTCTTGGACGTATTGTTTCGATTGCCCTTGATGGGCCTGCACCGGGCGGCACGCCGCCTATGGTGATTGAAGCGGTGAGTGTTGCGATCCTGCTTTGGGCGCGGAGCGTCTGGAAAAAGGCCTGAACACTCCTCATCCCGTCGCCCCGTGCTTGACACGGGGTCAGGCTTTTCTTCGCAGCCGCTGGCGCTAAGCCCAGCCCCGGATCAAGTCCGGGGTGACGATGGGGGGGGCGGACGTTGGATCTAAGAGATGCCAGCCTGCGCTGGCATGACGTGAAATTTACGAGCGCCCGCTCCGGTCCAGCATCACGTTGATCTGGGCCATGGCCACCGGCTTTTCGATGTCGTCCTGCCAGGCAATGGCTTCGATATTGGCGATGCGTTTACCCAGTCGCTCGATCGTCGCCCTGGCATAGGTCGTGATTTCCACAGCGCCGCGCATATAGGTGGCGGTGACGTTGACGGGTTTGATGAGCGGCCGGTCATCCTCCCCCAGCGCTTCCGACAATGTCGCATAGGCGATCGTTTCGAGAAGGCCGGCGAGCGCACCTCCGTGCACAAATCCGGGGCGACCGCGCACGCCGTCGCTATAGGGCATGGCGATGACCAAGCGTCCGTCTGTGTCGCGTTGCTCATCAAAGCCCATTGTCTGGGCGTAGGGTGAAAAAGATGTTTTCATGCGCTTGCCGTAAAGAAATAGGTGCCGGCCACATGGGCGATCGGCTTTTCGGGGTCTCCATCATGGGCGTGCCCGCGGATGAAAGCGATGGATTTGGTCACGTGATAGCATTCGCCGTGCCCGATGACGGTGTTGCCGGGGCGTGCGGGGCGAAGGTAATCGATTCTCAAGTCCAGCGTGGCCTGCGGTTGAAACGTCCCCGTTTTCAGCCAGATCGACAGGCTGGTCGCCATATCCATCAGCGTGAAGATAGGCCCCGAGGCAAGGATGCCGGAGGCGGTGTCGGTCACCAATGTCTCGCTATAGGGCAAACCAAGCTCACACCAGCCGTCGCCATGCCCGTGATATCGTGTGCCGATCAACTTGTTGTGGCCATTCCTCGACATGGTCTCGATCAGACGTGCCGGATCAAATTCTGGCGGAAACTCTTCCATGCGCCGCGCTTAACGCCGTTTGTTCGGGCTGCCCCT
>JBBATT010000047.1:0-11311 GCA_040398605.1 Chakrabartia sp. | reverse complement strand
TCCCGCTCACCCTGAGCTTGTCGAAGGGTCGTTCTTCGTTTTCCTGATGCCAGTATAGCCACTCAGCTCGCCTGCGCCGCGCCCAACGGCTTAGGACGGCCCTTCGACAAGCTCAGGGCAGACGGAGGAGCGATCTCCCCCGCCCCGTTCCCTTTCCGGCAAAGGCCTGCTAAGCGCGCGGCCATCATGACCGGCTTTAAATCAGACCTTCTTCGCGTCCTTTCCGAACGCGGTTACATCCACCAAATCACTGATGGCGAGGCGCTAGACAAGCTGGCCACATCACAGGTGGTGCCCGCCTATGTCGGGTTTGACGCGACCGCGCCGTCGCTTCACGTCGGCAATCTGGTGTCGATCATGCTGCTGCGCCGCCTGCAACAGGCGGGCCACAAGCCGGTGGTTCTGATGGGTGGCGGCACAACACGGATCGGCGACCCGACGGGCAAGGACGAAGTCCGCAAGATGCTGAGCGATGACGCGATCGAGACCAACATCTCTTCGATCCGCACCGCGTTTGAGAGATTTCTCGTTTTCGGCGACGGTCCAACCGACGCGGTGATGGTCAACAACCATGATTGGCTGGGTAAGCTTGGCTATATCGAAATGCTGCAAAAGGTCGGCACCCACTTCACGGTGAACCGTATGCTCAGCTTTGACTCAGTCAAGCTGCGGCTTGAGAGGGAACAGCCGATGACCTTCCTCGAATTTAACTACATGATCCTGCAAGGGTATGATTTCCGCCATCTTTGCCAGAACATGGACGTTCGGCTGCAAATGGGCGGCAGCGATCAATGGGGCAACATCGTCAATGGTGTCGAGCTGTCGCGTCGCATGGACGGGGCCGAAGTGTTCGGCCTGACGACACCGCTCATCACCAAGTCCGACGGGACGAAGATGGGCAAATCAGTTTCCGGCGCGGTCTGGCTCAACGAAGCGCAGCTTCCGGCTTATGATTACTGGCAGTTCTGGCGGAACTCAGACGACAGCGATGTCGGCAAGTTCTTGCGCCTGTTTACCGATCTTCCGCTCGACGAGATCGCCCGACTCGAAGCGCTGGAAGGTGCCGAGATCAACGAAGCAAAGATCGTCCTCGCCAACGAAGCGACGCGCCTGTGCCGTGGAGACGAGGCCGCAAAGGCCGCTGCCGAAACCGCTCGCCAGACCTTCGCCGAGGGCGGCTCCGGCACCGACTTACCTCGTTTTGAGGTGGCCGGTGGCTCCATCGAAATTCTGGACGCGCTTGTCGGGCTGGGTTTCTGCGCTTCACGCGGGGAAGCAAAGCGCAAAATTGCCGAAGGCGCGGTCAAGGTGGACGACGCCATCGTCTCCGCAGCCGATGCAGTTGTCACCGTTTCGGGCGACACCAAAATCAGCCTTGGCAAGAAACGGCACGGACTTCTGGTTAACGCCGCTTAAGCTTAACCGACTGTTTCCCGGTCCCTATATCGATTTCTTGCGTAGGTGAGCGGCTTGGTCCGTCTTGGCGGTGAGTTACCCTGCCTTGATCAATGCCACGGCGGCGTCGCGTTCAAACAGATAGAGCGCCAGCCGCGCCGCTTCCCCCCGCACGCTCGCGAGCCCGCCATCGCGGTCCACCAACAGCCGCGCGTCGTCGGTCGCGACAGGGATCAGGCTGGAAACTTGCTCAGGCGAGGCAATGCGGAACGCCGCTTCGCCCGATTGCCGCGTTCCGAGGATTTCACCCGCGCCACGCAGCTTGAGGTCTTCTTCGGCAATGCGGAAGCCGTCATTCGTCTCGCGCATCAGGGCGAGCCTTGCGCGAGCCGTTTCACTCAATGCGTTACCCCGCAGCAGAAGGCAGACCGATTTCTCGCTCCCCCGCCCCACGCGGCCACGCAGCTGGTGCAATTGGGCCAAGCCGAAACGCTCCGCATCCTCAATGATCATCAGCGTGGAATTGGGCACATCGACCCCGACTTCAATCACCGTCGTCGCGACGAGAACGGCAAGCTCGTTTGCCGCAAATCGCGCCATAACAGCGTCCTTTTCCGGCCCCTTCATCCGCCCGTGAACAAGGCCCACCTTGCCCGGAAAGCGCATCGACAGCTCTTCATAGCGCGCTTCGGCAGCAGCCCGGTCACTATCCTCATTCTCTTCAACGAGTGGGCACACCCAATAGGCTTGCCCACCCCGGCCGATGTGGCGCGACAGTCCCTCTACGACCTCATCCAGACGATCCCCGGACATGACCCGCGTGTCGATGGGCTGGCGGCCGGGTGGCATCTCATCAAGGCGGCTGACATCCATCTCGCCATAGTTGGACAGCGTCAGCGTGCGCGGGATGGGCGTGGCCGTCATCACCAGAAGATGCGGCGGCTTTTCTGCCTTCTGGGTGAGCAAGAGTCGCTGGGCGACGCCAAAGCGGTGCTGCTCATCAATGACAGCAAGGCCGAGCCGCTTATACGCGACCGCTTCCTGAAAAATGGCGTGGGTGCCGATCAGAATGTCGATGCTGCCATCAGCCAGCCCCATCAGCGTCGATTCGCGCGCGCGGCCCTTGTCGCGCCCAGTGAGGATGGCGACGGTCACAGGCAGACCAGCCAATTGGCGGGTGATCGTATCAAAATGTTGGCGGGCAAGGATTTCCGTCGGGGCGAGCATCGCCGCCTGCGCGCCAGCCTCGACGGCGGCAAGCATGGCGTGGAGCGCGACCATCGTCTTGCCGGCACCCACATCACCCTGAAGCAGGCGCACCATCGGGATCGATTGGATCAAATCCCCCTCAATCTCTGAAATCGTCCGTTGCTGCGCGCCCGTCAGCGAATAGGGCAGCTTGAGCATATTCCTCAGCCGCCCGTCACCTTGCAGCGGCACGCCCCGCCTGCGGCGCGAAGAGGCCCGCACCAGCATCAGCGCCAACTGGTTGGCAAAAATCTCATCATAAGCGAGCCGCTCCCGCGCCTTGGCATCGGCGGGGTCGGCGTGGATGGCGCCAATCGCCTGCCGCCAGGATGGCCAATCGCGCTGCGCATGGAGCGAGGCATCGATCCATTCCGGAAGGTCCGGTGCGCGCTCCACGGCCTGTGCGGCCAATTGCTGCATCCGCCGACCGGTCAGGCCATCGGACAGGGGATAAACGGGCTCGCGTTCCGGAAGGCTGCCCGCCTCTTCCGGCTTCAGCACATAGTCCGGGTGGACCATCTGCAGGTCCTGCCCATAAGCCTCCAGCTTGCCCGAGACGATGCGCGGCTCGCCCAGCGGCAGCAGCTTCTTTGCCCAGCCGGGATTTCCGCCAAAATAGACAAGCGCGATCATGTCGCCATTCGGGTCCGCCGCCCACACGCGGAACGGCCCCCTGCCGCCGCTGGCGCGGTAATCCATTGGTGTCAGTTCAATCGTGATGACGCGTCCAGAATCGTTCATCCGCAGACCATCAACGCGCAGCCGATCCACAAAGCCCGTTGGCAGGTGAAAAAGGATATCGACCAACTTGCTGAGCCCCAACCGCTCAAGCGGGCGCGCAAGCTGCGGGCCGATGCCCTTAAGGGCAGTCACTTCGGCAAAGATCGGGTTGAGAAGTTCTGGTCGCATGGCTATCCCGCAACACCCTTACCCCAGCCTGCGCAAGCGTCAAAACGCCCGCCGGCCAATTGGCGTTGGAAAATGGAAGACGAAGCGCGGCTGAAACGACTGAAATTCCGGGCCTGGCACCGTGGCACGCGCGAAGCCGACTATATGGTCGGTGGATTTTTTGACGCGCACGCCGCCAAGTGGAATGAAACGGAAATCGTCTGGTTCGAGCAGCTTATGGACGAACAAGACGTCGATATCATCGGTTGGGCGATGGGCTCCATCCCCGTCCCCGCCGAATGGCAGGGCCCAATGATGGTCGAATTCCAGAAACTCGACTTCATCCGGATTCCCGAGTGATTGAACTCAACCGCATTCTGACATCAGACAAACCGCTCACGTTGGCCGGCGCGCCGACAGGGTTCCTGCCTTGGCTGATGACCGACCTTGCCCGCGCGGCCAGTGGTCGAGCCGTGTTCATTGCGTCCGACGAAGTGTCGATGCGCGCACTTGCCGATGCCGCGAACTGGTTTGCTCCCGAAGTAGAGGTGCTGACATTCCCATCGTGGGATTGCCTGCCCTATGACCGCGCCTCACCCTCGCTGCGCGTCACCTCGGAACGGCTCGCCACGCTCGCCGCGCTCCAGCGCAAGACGGACAAGCCGCAGCTTCTGATCACCACAGCCAATGCCGCCACCCAGCGTGTGTTGACGCCGTTCCGCATCCGGCAGCTGACGGCGCATCTCGCCCCCGGCGCACGGATTGATCGCGACAAGCTGGCGGCCCTATTGCAGGCCAATGGCTACGTCCGCACGGATACCGTGGCCGATGCCGGCGAATTTGCCGTGCGTGGCGGGTTGGTCGACCTGTTTCCTTCCGGGATGCCGCATGGTCTGCGGCTCGACTTTTTCGGCGACGAAATTGAAACGGTCCGCACCTTTGATCCGGCGGACCAGCGCACAACCGGGCGGGCGGATGACGGCTTCACTCTCCTCCCCGCCTCTGAAGCCCTGCTCGATGAGGAGTGCATTAAGCGCTTCCGAACACGATACCGTGATCTCTTCGGCGCAACCGCTACGGGTGATCCGCTCTATCAGGCGATCTCCGAAGGACGGCGTTTGGCGGGCATGGACCATTGGCTGCCGCTCATTGAAGACAAGCTGACCACATTGTTCGAGCATCTGGGTGACGCGCCACTAATCGTGCGGGAACTTGGCGTTGACGGGGCGATTGAGGGCCGGTTTGAGGCGATTGGCGATTATTACTCCAACCGGGAAAAGGCGCAGTCTGCCGACCCCGGCAGTTATCGGCCTCTCACTCCGGATGCGCTCTATTTGTCGCACAAACAGTGGGACACGGCGATTGCCGCCCAGTCGATCCATCTCGCCTCGCCGTTCCATGAACCAGCTTCAGACAAGGTCATCGATTTCGGCATTGATGGCCCGCGCGATTTCGCGCCGGAGCGGACCAATGGCGACAATGTTTATGATGCGCTCACAGCGCACGCGACGGGGCTGGCCCATCATGAGCGCGGCATGGTGCTTGCCTGCTATTCCAAGGGCTCACGCGACCGCCTGACAGGTCTGTTGGCGGACCATGGTCTGGCCGGAGCTGTCTTGCTGGAAACTTGGCAGGAAGCGCAGGGCTTTGTCGGCGCACCGCGCAAGCGTGAGGGAGAGATCCGCGTTGCTCTGGTCGTTGTCCCACTCGACCATGGCTTTACCGCACCCAACATCGCCGTGCTGTCCGAACAGGACGTGCTGGGGGACCGGCTTGTCCGCCGTGCCAAGCGCAAAAAGTCCGCCGATGCCTTCATGGCAGAACTGGCAACGCTCTCGCCCGGCGATCTTGTCGTCCACACCGAACACGGCATCGGCCGCTATGAAGGGCTGACCCAGATCCCGGTCTCGCAGGCCCCGCATAACTGTGTGGCGCTGTCCTATGCGGGTGGCGACAAGCTCTATGTGCCTGTCGAGAACATTGACGTCCTCTCCCGCTATGGCAGCGACAGTGATGGCGTTGCGCTGGACCGTCTGGGCGGTGAGGCCTGGCAGCGCCGCAAGGCCAAGATGCGCGAACGCATCCGTGAGATTGCTGGTGAATTGATCGCAACCGCCGCCCTCCGCGCACTGCGTGCCGGCGACGTGGCCGAGCCCGATCCGCAGCACTTCGCGGAATTCGTCAACCGTTTCCCCTATCAGGAAACCGATGATCAGGAGCGCGCGATTGCCGACGTGACCGAGGATCTCGCGGCGGGCAAGCCGATGGACCGGCTGGTCGTGGGCGATGTGGGTTTTGGTAAAACCGAAGTCGCACTGCGCGCCGCCTTCATTGCCGCTATGGCTGGTATGCAAGTGGCGCTCATTTGTCCGACGACACTCCTTGCCCGCCAACATTTCCAAAATTTCGTCGAACGTTTCCAAGGCTTTCCCCTGAACATCGGTCGCTTATCCCGTCTGGTCGGCGCCGTAGAGGCCAAGGCCACGCGCGAAGGGCTTGAGGAAGGCACCATTGATGTCGTGATCGGCACGCATGCCTTGTTGTCCAAGGGCATCGCCTTCAAACGCCTCGGCCTCGTCATCGTCGACGAAGAGCAGCGCTTTGGCGTGGTCCATAAGGAAAAGCTAAAAGCGCTGAAGGCCGACGTCCATGTGCTGACGCTCACAGCCACGCCGATTCCACGCACGCTGCAAATGGCCATGTCGGGCCTGCGGGAGCTTTCGGTTATCCAGACGCCACCAGTCGACCGGCTGGCGGTGCGCACCTACATCATGCCTTGGGACAAGATCGTGATGCGCGAGGCGCTACTGCGGGAACATTATCGCGGTGGACAGAGCTTCTTCGTCACGCCACGCATTTCCGACCTGCCGGATATTGAAGAGTTTCTGCGCACCGAAGTGCCGGAAATCAAATATGTCGTCGCCCATGGCCAGATGGCGCCGGGTGACGTTGAGGAGCGGATGTCGGCCTTTTACGACAAGCGCTATGACGTGCTTGTCTCCACAACGATCATCGAAAGCGGGCTCGATATTCCGAGCGCGAATACGATGATCATCCACCGCGCCGACCGCTTTGGTCTGGCCCAGCTTTACCAGCTGCGCGGGCGCGTCGGTCGCGCCAAGACGCGGGCCTATGCCTATCTGACGACGGCGCCAAACCGATTGCTGACCGATACTGCAGAAAAGCGGCTCAAGGTTCTGTCAGACCTCGACAGCCTAGGCGCCGGCTTCCAATTGGCGAGCCATGATCTCGACATCCGGGGTGCGGGCAATCTGCTGGGCGACGAACAATCGGGCCATATCCGCGAGGTTGGCTTTGAACTCTACCAATCCATGCTGGAAGAGGCGATCCTCGACGCCAAGGCAGGCGGGCTCGCCAATGTCAGCGTGCGGGATCTTTCTCCGCAGATTACCGTCGATGCCGCTGTCCTCATCCCCGACACTTATGTGCCGGACCTTGACCTGCGCATGGGCCTTTATCGCCGCCTTAATGAGCTTGAGAGCGTGCAGGAGATCGAAGCCTTTGGTGCAGAAATGATCGACCGGTTCGGCACCCTGCCCGAGCCGACCGAGAACCTGCTGACGCTCATTCAGATCAAGCTGAACGCCAAGTCTGCACATATCGCCAAGATCGACGTCGGCCCACGCGGTGCGCTTGTGTCCTTCTGGAACGACACCTTCCCTAAGGTCGACGGGCTACTGGCTTATGTGGCGCGGCTCGGGGATACGGCGAAGCTGCGTCCCGATATGCGTCTGAGCATCACCCGCGCCTGGGCAGATCCCAAAGCGCGGCTCCACGGCATTCTGCAACTTTCACGGGGATTGGCGAAGATCGCGGCCTGACCGCTGCACACCGTTTGGGCGGGGCTTAAGAGAGGCCCCTGCGCAAAAGCGGCTTCGCCAGCAGCAAACCGACGAAGAAACCGCCAATGTGCGCGGCGATGGCAATGCTGTAGCCTGAGCCTGCGCTGGCAATACCGATCAACCATTGCACGCCAACCCACCCCGCCAGAAGCCAGAGCGTGCGCATCCATTCGGCCGGGATAGGCCCCCAGCTTTTGGCTTCAGAGGTGCTGAACAGCATCGCATAAGCGCCAATGACGGCAGAGACGGCGCCGCTTGCCCCGATCATTGGCGTGCCAGCTTGGAGAGGGTCGCCGGCATTGACCAGATAGTGCAGCCCCGCTGACCCATAGGCGCCAAGCACAAATAGGATGATGAGACCCGTCGAGCCCAGAAAGCGCTCCACGAGTTTGCCGCAATACCAAAAGGTGATCATGTTCATGGTCAGGTGCAGGAGGCCCCCATGCACCAGCGACGCCGTGAGCGGCGTCAGAAAGCGCGGAACCACATCCAGCGCGGGGATATCCATCAAGAAGCGCGCCGGAACAAAGCCCGCGACTAGCGCTGCATTCTCCAATGGCCAAAAAAGCATCTGGAGGGCCCAAGCCACAACCGTGAGCCCAGTGATGACACGAATCGCAGGACCGGCGGGGCCGTCCTGCATGTTAGATGAACTCGACCTTTGCGACCTGATAATATTTGTCGCCCGAAGGAACCGTCACTTCCACTTCATCCTCAACGGTGCGCCCGATGAGCGCCTTGCCGAGAGGGGAGTTATACGAAATGCGGCCAGCCTTCGCGTCCGCTTCGACTTGCCCCACGATCTGGTAGCGGACTTCCTTGTCATCCTCATCCATCAAGGTGACTGTCGCGCCAAACATAACGCGGTTGCCGGACAGGGTTTTAGGATCGATGATCTGGGCGCGGGCCAGCTGGTCCTCGATATGGGCGATGGTCGCCTCAACCTGTCCCTGCCGTTCCTTTGCCGCGTGATATTCTGCGTTCTCAGAGAGATCGCCGTGCGCGCGCGCTTCTTCAATAGCGTCCACAATAAGAGGACGCTCCAATTTCAAACGTTGCAGCTCATCGCCAAGCTTGCGGTAGCCCTCGTCGAGCATCGGGACTTTGTCATGCGAAGCCATGTGGCTAACCTTCTCGTATCAGCGTCAAAACTTTTCCCCGGCGGCCCCTGTCACGGTGGCCACCCGCACTTCTTAATCGGAGGGAGAGTTAACGTGCGTTGCCTGAATGATAGGCCTGCAATGGCCTGACTTCAAGCTTTCGGTCACGTAACGCCGCAATCGCCTGTGCAGTGGCGACCGAAGCCGCCGCTGTGGTGAAGTAAGGCACCTTGCCCATCAACGCAGAACGGCGGATATCCTCAGAGTCTTTCAGGCTCTGCCAGCCTTCGGTTGTGTTGAAGATCAGGTCGATTTCACCGTCCTTAATCTTATCAACAATGTGCGGGCGACCTTGCGCGACCTTATTGACACGTTCAACCTTGATGCCGTTCTCAGACAGATAGTCCGCCGTGCCGCCGGTTGCGCACACGGTAAAGCCAAGGTCCTGAACCTGTTTCACGGCGGGCAAGATAATCGGCTTGTCGGTGTCCTTTACCGAGACGAACAGCTTGCCACCGTCTGGAAGTTTCACACCAGCGCCCAGCTGAGCCTTGGCAAAGGCAATGGCAAAATCTTGATCAATTCCCATAACTTCGCCGGTAGACTTCATTTCCGGTGACAGGACAGGATCAACGCCTGGGAAGCGCGCGAACGGGAAGACCGCTTCCTTCACGGCGATATAATCAATGTCGAGATTGATCGGCGGCAGGTCCTTCAGCATCTCGCCTGCCATCACGCGGGCGGCGATCTTGGCGATGGGCGCGCCGATGGCCTTTGCGACGAACGGCACCGTGCGGCTGGCGCGCGGATTGACTTCGATCAGGTAGACATCACCATCCTTCACCGCGAACTGGACGTTCATGAGGCCGCGAACATGAAGCGCCCGCGCCAATGCATCAGCCTGACGGCGGATTTCCTCGATAATGTCCTTGGGCAGGCTGTAGGGCGGCAACGTGCATGCGCTGTCACCCGAATGGACGCCCGCTTCTTCGATATGCTGGAGGATGCCGGCCACGACGACATCAACGCCGTCACCAATCGCATCGACGTCCACTTCGATGGCATCGCGCAGATAGCTGTCGATGAGTACCGGCGAGTCGCCTGACACAATCACCGCAGTCTGAATGTAGTTTTCCAGCTGCGCCTGCGTGTCGACAATCTCCATTGCGCGGCCACCAAGTACATAGCTTGGGCGCATCAGCACGGGGTAACCGATGCGGTCAGCCACGGCGATGGCTTCATCCCGACTGCGAGCAATGCCGTTGGCCGGCTGCTTGAGCTGCAACTTGTTGACGAGCGATGCAAACCGCTCCCGGTCTTCGGCCAAATCAATCGCGTCCGGCGAGGTGCCGAGGATAGGAATACCCGCCTCTTCCAGCGCACGCGCCAGATTGAGTGGCGTCTGCCCGCCAAACTGGACGATTACGCCCTTTAGCTTGCCGTTCTGCTGTTCCACATGCAGGATTTCCAGCACGTCTTCGGCCGTGAGCGGCTCAAAATAGAGGCGGTCGGATGTGTCATAGTCGGTCGACACCGTTTCCGGGTTGCAGTTGACCATGATGGTTTCATAGCCGACCTCTTCCAGCGCAAAGCAGGCGTGGCAGCAGCAATAATCGAACTCGATCCCCTGCCCGATGCGGTTTGGACCGCCGCCAAGGATGACGATCTTTTCGCGGTTCGTCGGCTGCGATTCGCAGGCAGGCGCCCCAAAGGTCGGCGCCTCATAGGTCGAATACATATACGGCGTCTTGGCCTCAAACTCGGCCGCGCAGGTGTCGATCCGCTTGAAGACGGGGCGGACACCAAGCCGGTGACGCAGCGCGCGCACTTCCTTTTCGGTCACGCCGCCGGTCATGGCGCGCACCGCATCATGGATCAGGCCGGACCCATGCGCGATGGCCCGTTCCATGCCGGACTTCAGATGCGCCGACTCGAGTGCCAGATAGGCCAGCCGCTTATCGGAAAAGCCCATCGCCTTAAGACGACGCAGGCCGTCTGCATCCTGCGGGATGCCGTTTTCCGCGACATCGCGTTCTGCCGCCACGATTTCCTCAATCCGCTCAAGGAACCAGGGGTCAAAGCAAGCAATCGCGTTGATCTCGGCAACGGTCATGCCTTCGCGCAGCGCTTGGGCGGCGACCAGCAGACGGTCTGGCGTGGCCCGCGACAGGGCAGAGGCGAGCTTGTCCTTCGACGCGCCTTTCAGCTCATCGATATAGTTGAAGCCGACAAGGCCGGTTTCCAGCCCGCGCAGGGCCTTCTGCATCGATTCGTGGATATTGCGGCCAATGGCCATGACTTCGCCGACAGACTTCATGGCCGTCGACAGGATTGGTTCGGCGCCCTTGAACTTCTCGAACGCAAAACGCGGGATTTTGGTGACGACATAGTCAATCGTCGGTTCAAACGACGCCGGCGTTGCGCCCGTAATGTCGTTGTCGATCTCATCCAGCGTATAGCCCACGGCCAGCTTGGCTGCGACCTTGGCAATCGGGAAGCCGGTGGCCTTGGACGCGAGCGCGGAAGACCTCGACACACGCGGGTTCATTTCAATCACGATCAGGCGGCCATCCTTCGGATTGACTGCAAACTGAACGTTGGAACCACCTGTTTCTACGCCGATTTCTCGCAAGCACGCAATGCTCGCATTGCGCATGATCTGATATTCTTTGTCCGTCAGCGTCAGCGCGGGCGCGACGGTGATCGAGTCGCCGGTGTGGACGCCCATCGGGTCGATATTCTCAATGGAACAGATGATGATGGCATTGTCGTTCCGATCCCGGACGACCTCCATCTCATATTCTTTCCAGCCGAGCA
>JBBATT010000046.1:0-11328 GCA_040398605.1 Chakrabartia sp. | reverse complement strand
TGCCGGACCTCAACCGCGTCGTCGATGGGTTCCTGAAAGCAGGCGGGCAATGAGCGCGCTTCGCCCCGATCTGGCGATCATCGCGCGCGAAGTGGCGGCGGGTACGCGGGTGCTTGATGTCGGCTGCGGCGACGGTGCGCTGATGGCGGCACTTCGCGATGGAAAGCAGGTCGATGCGCGCGGCATGGAGCTGGACCCCGCCAACGTCGCGGAATGCGTGGCGCGCGGGCTGTCGGTCATTCAGGGCGATGCCAATATCGACCTTGCCGATTACCCGGAAGGCGCTTTTGATTACGCCATTCTCAGCCAGACCCTGCAGACGACGATGCGGCCGGATCTGGTGATGGAACAATTGCTGCGCGTTGGGCGCAAGGCCTTCGTTTCTTTCCCCAATTTTGCGCATTGGCGGGTCCGCCTATCGCTCTTGTGGGGCGGGCGGATGCCGGTG
Source organism: Chakrabartia sp. (assembly GCA_040398605.1). Taxonomy (GTDB): domain Bacteria; phylum Pseudomonadota; class Alphaproteobacteria; order Sphingomonadales; family Sphingomonadaceae; genus Aquisediminimonas. The sequence goes on along the minus strand of JBBATT010000046.1, from coordinate 10,880 downwards.
ACGCGGCTGTTGCCCATCGCTTGGTATGAAACACCCAATATCCACCATGTGACAGTCGATGATTTCCGGGCCTTGATGCGCGATCAGGGCATCAAAGTGGAAGGCGCCTGGTTTTTGAGCGGGGACAGGCTGACCAGTGCGGCGGCCGCGAATTTCCGTGCCGAACATGCGGTGTTTTTGCTGTCGAGATTATAGGCTGGCTATAAAATGATGCCGTTTACCCTGAGCTTGTCGAGCCGGAGGCGGCCGAAGGCCAACGGTCGTCCTTCAACTTTATGCCAAAGCGAAAGTACGGGGCTTCGACAAGCTCAGCCCAAACGGAATGGGTTAAACCGCGCTCTGGTAGCCGCGCGACTCAGCCCTTGGTCATCTTGTCCTTTAGCGCCGCCAGCGCCCCAAAAGGTCCGGCCTCCTCTTCGGAAAGAATGCCGACTTCCTTGATGCGCGTGTCCGCGGTCGGCGCGCGGGGATAGGGGTCGAGCGCAAGGCCAAGCGTCTGGGCGATCGCCTCTCCAAGGTCGATGCCGCTGCCATCATGCTCCATGACGTCGCAATCCTCAGCATCGAGTTCGATTTCTTCAGACACGGCGGCGGCGTCGGGCGCGACAAAGCGGATGGTGAAGGGCTGATCGATTTTTGCGGGCACCGGTTCTCCGGTGATGACACAGGATTGGACGGCCTTGGCCTTCATCCGGCCTTTTGCCTCAATACCGGCGGCCACGGGATGGAAGGTGGCTGTCGCGGCCAAGGCCTCGAGCGATTGCAGGGCAAAGCGCGCGGCAAGCGCCTCTCGCTCCGCCGCATCGGCTTCGATCTCGACTTGCCGGTCAATGCCCAGCGCGTCGAGGCGCCAGATGCGGGAGAATTCAGGCGTCATGAAAACTGCCCTGCAAGAAAGACGTCGTCGGAAAGGCCGGTGAGTTTTTGCCAAAGCTGGCGCAGCCGTGTCGCGGTGAACGCAAGGGGCGCCTCACCGGGATGGTCCCCGCGGTAAAGGTTGCGCACCAGCGCCTCTTCCAGCCCATCCCCCGCAAGTCCCTCGCCATAGGCCGCAATCCGCCCGCCGAGCGAGGCCATCATCTGGCCGATATGCTTGCCGACCACGAGGTCGCCCATGCCTTCCTGCCGAAGCTGGCCATCCATATCCTCGACGAAGACTTCGGTGAGCATAACCGCACCGCGCTTGCCCGCATCTCCGCTCCGGTCGAGCCGCAAAATGGCAAGTGCGGTCAGCGCCGCGACCATTTCAAAGCGGTGGTCGATGGTATCGGGCAGTTTGCCCTCCAGATACCAGTCCGGGTTTCGGGCTTCGGCCACGACCGCATTAAACAGCGGAATCAGCGCTTCGCGCCCTTCATCCCGTGCGAAAATCTTCTTCAAAAAGTTGAATGCCATGCGGCAAATGTCCTGACCGGCTTGTTGTTCTGGTGCACCCGGCATATTGGGGGTTCCGGCCCGTTCAGCAAGGGGTCAGATGGCGTAATGGAAAGGTCCCCGTGTATGAACCGCAAACTCGCAACTGCTGTGGCGCTGACAGTCGTTCTGCTGTCGTCTTCCGCATGCACGCGCATCCGCGGGCATCAGGGCTTTGTGTCGGATACGACGTTGCTCGATTCGATTCAGGCGGGCGTAGACAATCGCGATTCGGTGGAAAAGACGCTCGGCCGTCCGACCTGGATCAGCGAATTTGGCGCGAAGGACTATTATTATTTCGCGCGCGAAACGCGCCAATACGCGTTCAACCTGCCCAAATCGTCCGAACAGCTCGTGCTGCGTGTCCGGTTTGACGCTGCCGGCAATGTTGTGGCGGTAGACCGCCGCGCCGGGGAACAGATCGCCAGCATTCGCCCAACCAGCGACAAGACGCCAACACTTGGCCGCGACCGCAGCTTCTTTGAAGAGCTGTTCGGTAATATCGGCTCCGTCGGAGCCGTCGGCGAATCAGCGGGGACGGCTGATAACCCCAACTGAGGCGCTGTCATTGCGAGGCGCGCTCGCGCCGCGGCAATCCACTGGCGTGCATTTTGCCGGCTTTGAACATTGGATTGCCGCGCTTCGCTCGCAATGACGAGAGACTAAGTTACCGCGCGATTCCACTCGCCGCGAGCACAGCCAGCGTGACCAGTTCCGATGCCGTCGACACCATCGGTGCGACCTGCACTGGCTTTTCCATGCCAACAAGGATCGGGCCAATCATCGAATCGCCACCCAGTTCCCGCAGCAACTTGGCAGACAAGTTCGCGGACTGGAGGCCCGGCATGACCAACACATTGGCAGGGCCTGACAGGCGGCTGAACGGATAGGCGGCAGCAAGGCGCGGGTTCAACGCCACGTCGGGTGACATTTCGCCTTCAAATTCAAAGCTGACACCCCGCTTTTCGAGGATGGCCACCGCCTCGCGGATTGGCTCCAGCCAATTGCCCGGCGGGTTGCCGAAATTGGAATAAGACAGGAAGGCCACACGCGGTTCATGGCCCATGCGGCGTGCGAAAGCCGCCGTCGCCTCGGCGATATCTGCAAGCTCAGTCGAAGAGGGGCGCTCATTGACCGTTGTATCGGCCATGAACACCGTATGGTGCTGCCCGACAACAATGTGGATGCCGAGCGGCGTCGTGCCTTCAGCATTGTCCAGCACGCGGCGGACTTCGCGCATCGTCTGGGCAAAGCCGCGCGTCACGCCGGTGATCATGGCATCGGCTTCGCCCATCTTCAGCAGCAATGAGGCGAAGATGTTGCGGTCCTGATTGACCAGCCGTTCGCACTCTCGGCGCAGATAACCGCGGCGCTGCAGGCGTTCGTAGAGCGTGTCGACCATCTTGGGGACGAGCGGTGAGATACGACTATTGTGCAGCTCATACCCATCCGGGTCGACACCAAGTGCGGCGAGTTTTTCGCGGACATCGTCGCGGCCGACGAGGATCGGCGTGCCACAGCCACCTTCCTTGAAGGCGATGGCGGCACGCAGCACAACTTCTTCTTCGGCTTCGGCAAAGACGACGCGCTTGGGGTGCGCGCGCGCGCTTTCATAGGCCATGGTGAGCACCGAGGTGGTCGGGTTCAAACGCGCGCGCAGGCTGATGCGATACTCATCCATGTCGAGGATCGGCTTACGCGCGACACCCGAGTCCATCGCGGCTTGGGCGACGGCGGCGGGGACGATTTCCATCAGGCGCGGGTCAAACGGCGCCGGGATGATATAGTCCGTGCCGAAGCTGGGCGTGGAGCCGCCATAGGCTGCCGCGACCTCTTCGGGCACCTGCTGGCGGGCCAGTTCGGCCAGAGCACGGGCGGCAGCAATCTTCATTTCTTCATTGATCGCGGTCGCGCGAACATCGAGCGCGCCGCGGAAGATGAAGGGGAAACCGAGGACATTGTTGACCTGGTTGGGATAGTCCGACCGGCCAGTGGCAATGATGGCGTCCGGGCGCGCAGCCTTTGCCTCGGGCGGTGTAATTTCGGGGTTGGGATTGGCCATGGCAAAGATGATGGGGTTGGCCGCCATCGTCTTGATCATCTCGCCGGTCACCGCGCCCTTGACGGACAGGCCGAGAAACACGTCGGCGCCATCCAGCGCTTCGGTCAGCGTGCGCCGGTCCGTCTGCACAGCATGGGCGGATTTCCACTGGTTCATGCCTTCGGTGCGGCCCTGATAGATGACCCCCTTGGAATCGCACATGATGACATTGTTGTGCGGGACACCGACCGCTTTGATCAATTCTGTGCAAGCGATGGAGGCGGCCCCAGCACCGTTCACGACAACGCGCACGTCCTTGGCATCCTTGCCGGTCAGGAACAGCGCGTTGATCAGGCCGGCGACTGCGATAATAGCGGTGCCATGCTGGTCATCATGCATGACCGGAATGTTCATCCGCTCTTTCAAGGCCTGTTCAATGATGAAGCATTCCGGGGCGGCAATGTCTTCCAGATTGATGCCGCCAAAGCTCGGCTCCATCAGGGCCACGGCGTTGATGAAGGCGTCGGGGTCTTCTGTGTTCAATTCGATGTCGATCGAATCGACGTCGGCGAAACGCTTGAACAGGACGGCCTTGCCTTCCATCACAGGCTTGGAGGCAAGCGCGCCCAAATTGCCCATGCCCAGAATGGCGGTGCCATTGGAGATCACGGCGACGAGGTTGCCCTTGGCTGTGTAATCATAGGCTGTATTGGGATCATCAGCGATGGCCTGTACCGGCACGGCAACACCCGGCGAATAAGCGAGGCTCAGATCGCGCTGCGTGGCCATTGGCTTGGACGCCACGATTTCGATTTTGCCGGGTCGGCCAGCCGCATGATAGTTAAGCGCTTCACGATCCGAAAACTGAACTTTTGACTCGCTCATGGACGACCCTCTCTACTTGATCCCAATGATTTCCACAGCCGCTTAGGCCGATAACGGCTAGACGGGAAGCCGGGATTGCGCCCGACCCAGAAACCGTTATCGCCAAGCACATGGTCGACACAGGCTCAACGACAACTACGCCCATGATGGTGCAATATCTGGCACTAAAGGCAGAAGCCGGCGATTGCCTGCTCTTCTATCGCATGGGTGATTTTTTTGAGCTGTTCTTCGAGGATGCCAAAGCGGCGGCGGCGGCGCTGGACATTGCGCTCACGGCGCGTGGCGAACATGCGGGCCAGCCTGTGCCGATGTGCGGCGTGCCGGTTCATGCCGCCGAAGGATATCTTGCCCGCTTGATCAAGGCAGGCTTTCGCGTCGCGATTGCCGAGCAAACCGAAACGCCCGCCGAAGCCAAAGCGCGCGGGTCCAAATCTTTGGTGTCGCGCGGCATTGTCCGTGTTGTCACCGCAGGGACGCTGACGGAGGAAGCGCTGCTCGAAGCGCGCAGTGCGAACTGGCTGGCCGCTATTGCCCCGGTTGGCGACGGGATCGGGCTGGCATCGGCGGACATCTCTACGGGCCGGTTTGAGCTGTGCGAGGTGGATGCCGCCGGTTTGGATGCGGAACTCGCCCGACTGTCCCCATCTGAACTGGTGGCGCCGGAGGTCCTTATCGATGGGGCCACAGTGCGTCCGCGCGCGGATTTTACGCCGCAGGAAGGTGAGCGTCGTTTGAAGGCGCTGTTCGGCGTGTCGACGCTCGATGGCTTTGGGTCCTTCACCAAAGCAGAACTGGCCGCCTGTGCCGGGCTGCTGGCCTATCTGGACCATGTCGGGAAGGGCAATCTGCCATTCCTCTCCCCCCCGGTTCGGCTGCAGTCGAGCGACCATATGCTCATCGATGCGGCGACGCGGGAGAGTTTGGAACTGGTCCGGTCGACCAACGGCGCGCGCGCGGGCAGCCTTCTTGACGCCATTGACCGCACCGTGACGGGCGCTGGTGCGCGGCGGCTGGCCGCGGATGTTTCAGCGCCCTTGATGGACGTCCGGACGATCGAAGACCGGCTCGATCTCGTGTCCTGGTTTGCGGACAATGGCTCAGCGCGCGACGCCATGCGCGCCAATTTGCGCGCGCTGCCCGATATTGGCCGGGCGCTCGGGCGGCTGGCGGCGGGCCGCGGTGGGCCGCGTGATCTGGGCATGTTGCGCGACGGGCTGGGCGAAGCCCGGATGATGCGGGAACGGCTGGCGCGCGGCGGTGACGTCCCCCCGCTCATGGCGACCCTCTTGCCCGCGCTTGATGGGCATGGCGCGCTCGTCGACAAATTGTCCCGCGCCTTGGTGCCCAATCCCCCGCTGGATGCGGCCCAAGGCGGCTATATTGCGGAAGGCTATGACGCGGCGTTGGACGCGTTGCGGGGGCTGGGCGGTGACGGCCGCCGCGCGATGGCGGCACTTGAGGCGCGCTACCGCGACCAGACGGGTATTTCAGGGCTGAAGATCAAGCACAACAACGTGCTCGGCTATCACATCGAAGTGTCGGCGAAAAACGCTGATGCGTTGATGACGACGGAGTCAGGCTTCACTCACCGCCAGACGCTGGCCGGCGTCGTGCGCTTCAACGCGCCGGAACTGCATGAACTGGCGATCAAGGTGACGCAGGCTGGCGCCCATGCGCTGGCCGCTGAAGCCGCGCATCTGGAAGAGTTGACCGAAATTGCGCTTGCCCGGTCGCGTGAGATTGCAACAACGGCGGACGCCTTGGCCCGCTTCGATGTCGCCGCAGCGCTTGCCGAGCGGGCGATTGAAGGCGGCTGGGCGCGGCCCGCCTTTGCGCCTGATGCGCGGTTTGAGGTGTCGGGCGGACGCCATCCGGTGGTCGAAACGGCCATCGCGAAGGACGGTGGGCGCTTTGTGGCGAATGACTGCCGTCTGGTGCCGAGCTCGCGGCTGTGGCTCGTCACCGGCCCCAATATGGGCGGTAAATCGACCTTCCTGCGGCAGAACGCGTTGATCGCGGTGCTGGCGCAGGCGGGGTGTTATGTCCCTGCAACATCCGCCACGCTCGGTCTGGTTGACCGGTTATTCAGCCGTGTGGGGGCGTCGGACAATCTGGCGCGCGGGCGCTCCACCTTCATGGTCGAAATGGTCGAGACAGCGGCGATCCTCTCTCAGGCGACCGAGCGCAGTTTTATCATATTGGACGAAGTGGGCCGGGGTACGTCCACCTATGATGGCCTCGCTATTGCCTGGGCGGTGGTCGAGTCGGTGCATGAGGTCAACCGCGCGCGCTGCCTGTTCGCCACCCATTATCATGAGCTGACGCGGCTTGCTGAAAAGCTCCCGGCGCTCTCGCTCCACCACGTCCGTGCCCGCGAATATCGGGGGGACCTCGTGCTGCTCCATGAACTGGGAGAAGGGCCTGCCGACCGCAGCTATGGCATCGCCGTCGCCCGTTTGGCGGGGCTGCCGCCCAAGGTCTTGGCGCGGGCGAAAGCGGTGCTCGACAAGCTAGAGGCGGGGCGCGACGCAACGGGTGGCCTGGCTGCAGGGCTGGATGATCTGCCATTGTTTGCGGCGACAAAGGTTGAAGAGGTCCGCGATCCGTTGCGCGATGCGCTGACCAAATTGGATATTGACGGCCTCAGTCCGCGCGATGCGCTGGATGAGCTTTATGCGCTCAGGCGGATCCTGATTGAGGATAAAGGTTGACCGCTTCGTAGAGCGCAGTGAGCGCTTTGACTTCGTCCGCGCTCAACTCGGGCCGCCAGATTTCAAACAGCAAGATGACGCGCACCTCATCGCTGTCATTCCAGGCTTCATGCTCGATGCTGTCGTCAAAGATCAGCACCTTGCCCTCTTCGACGGCGCGCGTGTGATTGCCGACCCGCAGGCGGCAATTGTCGGGCACGATCAGGGGCAAATGACAGATGAGCCGCGTGTTGAGCATCCCGTTATGCGGCGGGATGTGGGTGTGTGGCTCAAGGATTGAATAAAGGGCCATGGGGGACCGCCCCCTGATCCGGGGAAGAGGGGCCTTCGCCAGTGCGGCAGAAGTGGCGGGGCAACGCTCCGTATTCGGTTCTACGGGCCTGCCGTCCTCGAAGAAATGAAAGGCGCTCCAACGCGTATCGCCCAGCAGGGCATGGCCGCGATTGGGACGTGTGGGGTCTGCTTGAACATAAGGCGCAATCCCGGCTTGGCCCGCAAGTGCTGCTGCGGCTTCGTTGCGAATGGTCGGGAAGGCGGCTTCGAGTGCAGCCACCCAGTCGAATTCCGCTGTGTCGTAAAAGGCGATCTGCGGCAGACCAGGATAATAAAAGCTGCTGGGCTGCTGAAGCTGAACCTCTTGCCTCCCGGCCAAAATGCCCAGCGATTCTGCAAAACGTGGATTTAAGCGATCAAGGTCCAGGCCTGTGGCGTGGACGGTGTTTTGGAGATGACGCTCAAACCGGCCATTGGCCTGTTGGAGGGCCTGTTCGGCCATGCGCAGTCGTCTCGCGATCTGCGGCGGCAAGGGTCCGGCCACCGATGCGGCCCGCATCGCTGCGCTATACCAGCCCGATGCAGCGCGATCATCTCCGGCGCGGAGAAATTGGTCGCCCCGCATGACGAGGGCAAGAACGTCACGCGGATCAGTCGCGAGAATTTGGTCGAGCGCACTTGTGAGCGAGGCGTCATCGCCTGCCATCTCGCACGCATGCGCCATGAACGCCCAGAGTTGGGGTGTTGCTCTGCCCGCAGAGATAATTGTCTGGAATGCGCTTTTCGCTGCATGTCCATCGCCCCGGTTCAGGGCATCGACACCCTGCTGCGCCAAAGTTTCGAGGTTTATCTGTGATCCTGTCATGGCTGAGCCATAGGCGCGATGAGAATAGGTGCCAATCGTCCTTGTGCCGCACGTCGCGAATGCGCATATCCGGCGCAGATGACGCAGCTTTTTGATCTCGTGCCGCAGCGGCGGGCCATTATTGAACGCCGGGCGCTGTCTGATGCGCTGCTGGCGCTGGAAGGCAGCGATTCGACCAAGCTGCGCGCGGCGTCGGTCGCGGTCCTGAGACCCGCCATGGACGCCGGACGCGATGTCATCGCCCGGCGGATCGAGGCGCATCCGAGCCAGGGGCGAGAAGCGGCGGCAAGCTATGCGTTCCTCACCGATCAGCTGCTCCGGCTCATTTATGATTTCACGGTGCAGCGGCTGTATCCGCTCAACAACCCGACCGCGTCGGAACGCATCTCGCTGCTCGCCGTTGGCGGTTATGGGCGCGGCGAAATGGCGCCGCAGTCCGACATCGATATCGCCTTTCTGACGCCCTATAAGCAGACCGGCTGGTCAGAGCAGGTGATCGAATCCATGCTCTACACCCTTTGGGATTTGGGGCTGAAGGTCGGGCATTCGAGCCGCTCCGTCGATGAGATGATGCGCATGGCGAAGGAGGATCTCACGATCCGCACGGCGTTGTTGGAAGGCCGCTATGTTTGGGGGGATGAGCGGCTCTATGAGGAAGCGTCCGCGCGCTTTGCGGCCGAGATTGTCTCTGGCACGGCGCGCACGTTCATTACCGAAAAGCTGGCGGAGCGCGACGCGCGGCACAAGCGCATGGGCGACAGCCGCTATGTTGTTGAGCCCAACCTTAAGGAAGGCAAAGGCGGACTGCGCGATCTCCATACGCTCTTTTGGATCGGCAAATATCTCTATCGCGTCACGACCGTGCCTGAACTGGTCGACAAAGGTCTGTTGACGGCGGACGAATTGCGCCAGTTCCAAAAGGCCGAGAATTTCCTTTGGGCGGTGCGCTGCCATCTGCATCTCGTCACCAAGCGTCCCGAAGAGCGGCTGACCTTTGACGTTCAGCGTGAGATTGCAACGCGGATGCGGTATAATGACCGCCCCGGAAGGTCTGCGGTCGAACGGTTCATGCAGCATTACTTCCTGAACGCGAAGGTCGTGGGCGATCTGACGGGCGTGTTCTTGGCGCATCTGGATGATGCCCATGCAACCAAAGGCCGGCGCTTTACGCTGCCCAGCATTGCCGGTCTACGCCGGTCTCCCAAGACGTTACAGGGTTTCGTGCTGGATCGGGGTCGGCTCGCGCTGCCTAAGGATGATTTCTTTGCCGAGGACCCGGTGCGCCTCATTGAAATGTTCGCGCTGGCGGCCTCGCAAAGCGTCGAAATCCACCCACAGGCGATGCGCACGGCAGCTCGCGATGCGCGGTTGATTGATGCCAAGGTCCGCAATGACCCACGCGCCAACGCTTTGTTTCTTGACGTCCTGACGTCCAACAAAGACCCGGAAACGGTGCTGCGGTGGATGAATGAGGCGACGGTCTTTGGGCGGTTTGTGCCTGATTTCGGCCGGGTCGTGGCGCAGATGCAGTTCGATATGTACCACCATTATACGGTGGATGAGCATAGCATCCGCGCCATCGGTTTGTTGGCACGCATCGAAAAGGGCGTGCTGGGGGAAGACCATCCGCTCGCCACCGTGATCCTGCGTCAGGTGGTGTCGCGGCGCGTGCTCTATGTGGCGGTTCTGCTGCACGATATCGCCAAGGGGCGGGGCGGGGATCACAGTCTATTGGGTGCAGATATTGCGCTGAAGCTGTGCCCGCGCTTTGGCCTGTCCGCAGCGGAAACCGAAACCGTGTCCTGGTTGGTGCGCCAGCATCTGTTGATGTCGGCGACAGCCTTTAAGCGCGACCTGTCGGACTTTAAGACCGTGCTCGACTTTACCGGCATCGTCCAGTCGCCGGAACGGCTGCGCCTGCTGCTCGTCCTGACCATCGTCGATATCCGCGCGGTTGGCCCTGGTGTGTGGAACAGCTGGAAGCGGCAATTGCTGACCGAGTTGTTCGAATCGGCAGAAGAAGTGCTGCGGCTGGGCCACAAACAGCGCGGCCGGGCAGACCGCGTGCGTGTGAAGCAGGAATTGCTGCAGGAAGCGCTCGCTTGGTCGCCCGCCAAATTTGCAGATTACACCAACAGGTTGGCCGAACCCTATTGGGTGGCCGAGCCTGATGACGTGCTGGAGAGCAATGCCCGCCATGTCGACAAGGCGGGGGTTGCGGATCTGTCGATCGCAGCGACGGTCTATCCGTCGCGCGGGGCGACGCTGGTGACGGTCTATGCTGCTGACCATCCAGGACTATTCTATCGCATTGCCGGTGGCATCCATCTGGCTGGCGGCAGCATCATCGACGCACGCATCCACACGACGCGCGATGGCATGGCGCTCGACAATTTTCTTGTGCAAGACCCGCTCGGTCGGCCTTTTGATGATGTCCATCAGTTGCAGCGGATTGAGCAGGCGATTGAAGATGCGCTCGCCAATCGGGCAAAGCTCATCGAGAAGCTCGCCGCCCGACCGCTGCCGCGGGCCCGGGCCGAAGCCTTTGATATTGCGCCCAATATCCTCATCGATAACCGGGCGTCGAACCGCTACACAGTGATTGAAGCCAATGCGCGGGACCGTCCGGCTCTCCTCTATGATCTCGCTTTCGCGCTGTTTGAAGCGCGGGTGACGATCCATTCGGCCCATA
>JBBATT010000045.1:0-11491 GCA_040398605.1 Chakrabartia sp. | reverse complement strand
AATGCGGGTTAGATGCTGCAGATCGCGCACCTCCAGATCGATGATGAAGGTGTGAAAACTGGCATCCCGGTTTTCCATGCGCAGGTTGAGAATATTGGCCTCATTCTGCCCGAAGATCCCGGCCATGACGGCCAGCGACCCCGGCTGGTTGCGCACGATGATATTGAGCCGCGCCGTGCCGCCGTCCGATCCATCGCCCCAGGCCAGATCGAGCCAATCGGCATCCACGCCGTCGGCCAGCTTCGGGCAATCAATCGTGTGCACCTCAATCGCCTCATCAGGCCGCCTGAGGCCAACAATCCGGTCTCCGGGGACGGGGCGGCAACATTCCGCAAGATCAAAAGCCACGCCGGGGCGAAGCCCGCGAATGGAGATGGCCTGACGCTGACCCGGCAGCTTGCCATTGGCCTTGGCCGCAGAGCCGGGCATCAGCGCATCCATCAACTGGGCATCAGTCACGCTCTGCCGCGCAATCGCGGTCATCAGGGCGTCTTCATCCTTGACCTTCAATCGCTTGATCGCTTCGGACATCGCCGTCTTGCCAAGCTTGCCCGGAAGGCGCGCGGCAATCTCATCATAGATGCTCTGCCCCAGCGCGATCAGTTCATCCTCTTCCTTATTGCGGACGAAGCGGCGGATGGCGGCGCGTGCCTTTCCGGTCACAGCAAAGCCGAGCCAGACAGGCTGTGGCTCCTGCGCCTTGGATTTCAGGATCTCAACTTGATCGCCGTTTTCGATGGCGGTCCGCAGCGGGACGACGCGACCGTTGATCTTGGCGCCGACAGATGTGTCCCCCAAGGTCGTGTGGATGGCATAAGCGAAATCAACCGGCGTCGCGCCCTTGGGCAGCTGGATCAGTTCACCCTTCGGCGTGAACGCGAAAATGCGATCCTGATACATCGCCATGCGCGTATGCTCGAGCAGCTCTTCCGGGCTTTGCGCATGATCAAGGATTTCGACGAGGTCCTGTATCCATGCGGTCTGGGACACAGGCTGCGCGACGCCCGCCTTATAGGCCCAGTGTGCAGCATAGCCATATTCGGCCTGCGCATGCATTTCGCGGCTGCGGATCTGGATTTCGATACGCACCTTTTCATTGTGGATGACCGACGTGTGGAGCGAGCGATATCCATTGCGCTTGGGCGTGGAGATGTAATCCTTGAAGCGCCCCGGCACCATCGGCCAGCGGCGGTGGATAAGGCCCAGTGCGTTGTAGCAGGCTTCGGTGTCGGGAACGATGGCGCGAAACGCCATCACGTCGGACAATTGTTCAAAGCTAATGTGGCGTTCCGCCATCTTGCGCCAGATAGAATAGGGGTGCTTTTCGCGCCCGCTGACGTCCGCCTCAATCCCCGCTCGGGACAACAGCAGCTTCATGCCAGAGCAGATCCGCGCAATCCGGTCACCGCCGCCTTCCTGCAACTGTTCCAGCCGCTTGGTGATCGACGCATAGGCTTCGGGCTCAAGCTCCCGGAAGGACAGCGTCTGCATCTCCTTCATGAACTCATACATGCCAATGCGCTCAGCAAGCGGCGCATAAATGTCCATCGTCTCGCGCGCGATCCGCCGGCGTTTCTCTTCACTCTTAATGAAGTGCAGCGTGCGCATATTGTGCAGCCGGTCAGCCAGCTTCACCAGCAGGACGCGGATGTCATCTGACATGGCGAGCAGGAACTTGCGCAGGTTTTCCGCTGCCCGTTCATTCTCGGTCAGCGCTTCGATCTTCGACAGCTTGGTGACGCCATCCACCAGCCGCGCGACATTGGCGCCAAACAGCTTTTCGATCTGTTCGGGTGTGGCGAGGGTATCTTCAATCGTATCATGCAGGATGGCGGTAGCGATCGTCTCGTCATCCAGCTTCAGATCGGTTAGCAGGCCCGCCACCTCAATCGGATGGCTGAAATAAGGGTCGCCCGACGCACGCCTCTGCGTTCCATGCGCCTTCATGGAGAACACATAGGCCTTGTTCAGCAGATCCTCATCTGCATCCGGGTCGTAACCCTTTACCTTTTCAACAAGTTCGTACTGACGCAACATTCCCCCAATGTGGCGGACGGCAAAGGGTTTGCGCAAGGGGAAAGGGGGGCTTTTTCGCAAACAGCCTTGGATCGTAGACGCAAGTCCCAGCATTGCGCGCCCGGAATCTCGGGTCTAGGGCACAAGAAAATTCGTCATGAGGGGACCTTTAATGACCAGCCAATTCACTCCGGTCATTTCCGCAACTGGACTTTACACGCCGCCCGACAGCATCTCAAACGAAGAGCTGGTTGCCAGCTTCAACGCCTATGTCGACCGCTTCAACGCAGACCATGCAGACGCAATTGCCAGCGGAGACACAGAGGCGCTGCAACCGAGTTCAGTTGAATTTATTGAGAAGGCAAGCGGCATCAAATCCCGCCATGTCGTCTCCAAGGCGCCGATCCTTGACCCCGACGTCATGTGCCCGCGCATTCCGGAACGGTCGAATGAGGAGCTGTCGATCCTTGCCGAAATGGGTGTCGCAGCGGCCCGCGAGGCGCTGGCCCGCGCGGGACGCGATGCGGCTGATGTCGATGCCGTGCTGTGTGCCTGTTCTAACCTCCAGCGCGCTTATCCGGCAATTGCTGTCGAAATTCAGGACGCGCTGGGCATTCAAGGCTTCGGCTTTGACATGAACGTCGCCTGTTCGTCTGCGACCTTTGGCATTCAGACGGCGGCAGACTTCATCCGCGCAGGCAATGCCCGGTCGGTGCTCGTCGTGAACCCGGAAATCTGTTCGGGCCACCTCAATTGGCGGGACCGCGACAGCCACTTCATTTTCGGAGATGTAGCAACCGCCATCCTCGTCGAGGAAAAATCCATGGCGCCGGCGCAGCATTGGGACATCCTCAGCACCAAACTGATGACGCAGTTTTCCAATAACATCCGTAACAATTTCGGTTTCCTCAACCGTGCAGCGCCCGAAGCGCGTGACACGCGGGACAAGCTCTTCGTTCAGGAGGGCCGAAAGGTCTTTAAGGAAGTCGTGCCGATGGTGTCCGACATGATCTTGCAGCAGCTGGACCGGCTGTCGCTGGCGCCGGACCAGTTGCGCCGGATGTGGCTGCATCAGGCCAATGCAGGCATGAACCGCCTCATCGCCTCGCGTGTGCTGGGTCATGAGGCAGAGCCGGATGAAAGCCCGACCGTGCTCGACACCTATGCCAATACATCGTCCGCAGGTTCCATCATCGCCTTTCACAAGAATAGCGACGATCTGGCCGCCGGAGACATTGGCCTGATCTGTTCTTTTGGCGCCGGATATTCGGCCGGCGCCGTCTTTGTCCGCAAAGTCGCTTGATCGCGCGCGCCGCAGCCCCCAAATAGAGACTATGCTGATCGAAACTGAAACCACGCCGAATCCGTCGACGCTCAAGTTCCTGCCCGGACGCCCGGTCATGAGCGCAGGCACGCGGGACTTTGCCTCGCCTGAAGAGGCGGAGGCTTCCCCGCTTGCTGAAGCCCTGTTTACGTTGGGCGATGTGGAAGGCGTGTTCTTCGGGCGCGACTTCATATCGGTGACGGCCGGGCCGGGATCATCCTGGGCGCATCTGAAGCCTGATGTACTGTCGATCCTGCTGGACCACTTCTCCGCCAACATGCCGCTGTTCAAACCGGCATCCGCGAGCTTCAGCGTGCCTGCTGAAGAGTCCCAGTTCCAAGATGATCCGGCGGATGAAGACGTGATCGTCCAGATCAAGGAATTGATCGAAACCCGCATCCGTCCCGCCGTTGCCAATGATGGCGGCGACATCGTCTATCGCGGTTTTGAAAAAGGCGTGGTTTATCTGAAAATGCAGGGCGCTTGTGCGGGCTGCCCGTCCTCTTCAGCGACACTTAAGAACGGCATTGAACAGTTGCTCAAGCACTATGTGCCCGAAGTAACAGAAGTCCTCGCGATCTAATTTCACTCTTCTCAAGACAGGACACGACCCATGGCACAGCCTCTCAACGACGCGGCGCTCGATCAGCTGTTCCGCACCGCGCGCACCTATAACGGCTATCTCGACAAGGCCGTGACGACCGAGCAGCTTGATGCCATTTGGGAAGTCATGAAATATGGCCCGACCTCGGCCAACTGTCTGCCCGCGCGTCTCATCTGGTGTGTG
The DNA here is from genome assembly GCA_040398605.1 of Chakrabartia sp. Taxonomy (GTDB): domain Bacteria; phylum Pseudomonadota; class Alphaproteobacteria; order Sphingomonadales; family Sphingomonadaceae; genus Aquisediminimonas. Next base: position 7,364 of record JBBATT010000045.1, on the reverse strand, counting down.
AGCCAGGAGTCCAGAGAAAAGCTCGCCACCCTCACCATGCCCGCCAATGGCGAGAAGATCCTGAACGCCCCTGTCACTGTCATCATCGGCATGGATATGGCGTTTTATGAGCAGTTGCCCGAACTCTTCCCGCATGCCGATGCGCGCAGCTGGTTTGTGGGCAATGATGCGATGATCCAATCGACCGCGTTCCGCAATTCAACGCTGCAGGGCGCCTATTTCATGCTGGCCGCCCGCGCGCTTGGCCTTGATACAGGGCCAATGTCGGGCTTTTCAAACGACGCTGTGGACGCGGCGTTCTTTGCCGGCACGACGGTGAAGTCCAACTTCATTTCAACGCTGGGCTATGGTGATCCGGCGTCGATCTTCGACCGTTCTCCCCGTCCCGGTTTTGACCGGTTCAACACTGTCGTCTGACACCCGCATGATCCTCGTCATCGAGACGGCAACGACGGCCTGCTCGGTGGCTCTGATCGAAGGCGACCGCGTGATCGCCTATGTCCATGAGGATGTGGCACGGGGCCATGCCGAGCGGCTCGTCCCAATGATCGCAGAGCTTCCTGCCGGTGGGCGCGCCGATGCCGTGTTGGTCAATTGCGGGCCGGGCAGCTTCACGGGCGTGCGCGTGGGGCTGGCGGCCGCCAAGGCACTAGGTCTTGCCTGGGGGGTGCCCGTTCTGGGCTATTCCACCCATGCCCTGTTGGCCGCGACGCTTTTTAAGGAGCGGCCGGAGGCGACCGAGGCGTTGATTGCCATTGAAGGCGGGCATGGCGAAGTCTTCGTCCACACTTTCGCCAACCATCCCCTGCGCGCAGTTGACGCGCTCCAGTCCTTGCCACCTGCGGACGTCCCGCATCGCCCGCTCGTCGCTGGGTCTGCTGCGGCCCGGATGGGCGCCGGAGAAGCTGTCAGCATCACGCCTGATGCCCGCAATGCGTATTTGTTGCCCGAAGACCTGCGGCAAGGCCCCGCCACTGCCCTTTACGGCCGGGCGCCGGATGCTAAACCAAATCCGTGAGTGCGTTGATCGATATTGCTCACGCAGACTTTCGTTGCGTGGAAGACATCATGCCCGTGATGGACGCCGCCTTTGATCCCGCCTTTGGTGAAGCCTGGACTTCGGGCCAATGCCTTGGAATGCTTAGCATAACCGGGTCCGAATTACTGGTTGCGCGCCGTAATGGAACTCTTGTTGGCTTTGCACTTTACCGCACAGTATTTGAAGAATCCGAATTGCTTCTGATTGCGACACATCCGGACGCGCGACGATTGGGCGTTGGATATAGCCTGACAAAAGCCGTTATTGATGAGGCTCACAGAAAAGGGGCCAAAATGGTCTTTCTGGAAGTCCGGCAAGGCAACCCGGCACTCACCCTTTACTTGCGTGTCGGTTTTTTACAAGTCGGTCAGCGGGAAAACTACTACCGCGGCAAGTCTGGCGATGATTTTAACGCACTAACACTGCGATATGAAATAACACCTTGAACATTTATCGCCTGATTTGTAATATCTTGATCAGTTGATAATGGTGTGGCAATTGCTGGGTAGACATGTCTCAAGACAGCGTCCCAGTTTCCAGAAAGTGAGAAATAAATGACCGAAGCTAATGAACTTAAGGAAACGCTGATCACATTGACGGCAGACATTGTCGCCGCACATGTCAGCAACAATTCTGTTGCCGTTTCCGACCTTCCGCACTTGATTTCGAACGTGCACGGCGCACTTGCTGCACTTGGCGGCCCTGTCGTGCCGGCAGAAACAAAGCTTGAACCGGCTGTTTCCATCCGCTCTTCGATCAAGCCTGACTTCATTGTCTGCCTTGAAGATGGCAAGAAGCTGAAGATGCTGAAGCGTCACCTGATGACGCATTATGGCATGACACCGGATGACTATCGCGCCAAATGGGGTCTTCCCAAGGACTACCCGATGGTCGCACCAAACTACGCCGAACAGCGCCGCACGCTTGCCGTGAAGATCGGCCTCGGTCGCAAGCCGGGCACACGCTTGAAGAAGAAATAACTCTTCTTTCCGTAAGACAAATTGGGGGCTAGAAGGCAGGCCATGATCCCGCTTTCTGGCCCCGAGTTTTATTGATGCACCGACATATAGATATCGAAGCGCTGTGCCAGGAAAAGGGCCTGCGGATTACGGACCAAAGGCGCGTGATCGCCAAGGTCCTTTCCGAAGCCGCAGATCATCCAGATGTTGAGGCCGTGCACGAACGTGCATCAGCCATTGATCCGGGCATTTCCATCGCCACTGTTTACCGCACTGTCCGCCTCTTCGAAGAAGCGGGCATTTTGGAGCGGCATGATTTCGGAGATGGCCGGTCACGCTATGAAGCCGCCGCCGAAGCTCACCATGACCATTTAATCGACGTCGAAACCGGCCGCGTCATTGAATTTGTCGATCCTGAACTGGAAGCTTTGCAAAAGGTCATTGCCGAACGGCTTGGCTTCCGCCTCGTTGACCACCGCATGGAACTCTATGGCGTCGCGCTCGATCGCAAGAGCTGACAGCGCAAACGTGCGGGCGTGGTTCAGGATCGGGGGCATCGCCCTTGTCCTTGCAGTCATCATCCTGCCGCATCTGATGTGGCGGGTGTTTGATCGTCGGTCCCCGATTGCGGGTTTCTTTCTGGGAATAGCGGCAAAGATCGCCGGGGCCGATGTTCGCGTGAGCGGGCAGCCCGTCCGCCGCAATGTCCTCTACATCTCCAATCATGTCAGTTGGCTCGATATTCTGACATTGGGTGGCCGGACACGTTGTGCCTTTGTCGCAAGGGCGGACATGAAACCTTGGCCGCTGATCGGCTGGCTGGCGACGGGCAACAACACGGTCTATGTCGAACGGGAAAGCCGACAAAAGGCCCACCATCAGGCGACGGCCCTGCAGACGGCGCTGCGATCGGGACAACCCGTCACTCTGTTCCCCGAAGGCACGACCAATGACGGGCGCCAGCTCTTCCCATTCCGCTCCTCGCTGATCGCTGCCGTCACACCGGCGCCCGCGCAAATCTCAATCCAGCCTGTCGCGATTGATTATGGCGCAGTTGCCACTGACATAGCCTGGGTCGGCGATGAAGGCTTTGGCGCCAATGCGCTGCGCCTTTTGGGGCGGCGGGGGCGCTTTGATGTCACCCTTCATTTCTTGGAGCCGCTGTCTCACGCCGACTTTGCCGACCGCAAGGCAATTGCCGCGCACAGCCGCGCTGAGATTGCGGCTGCACTGGGTGTCAGCTAGGGCCGCCGCATGACTCGCCCCGCCCCCAAAACATTCCACGTAAAATCCTTCGGTTGCCAGATGAACGTCTATGACGGCGAACGGATGACGGAAATGCTCGGCGCAGAAGGCATGGTGGCCAGCCCGGAGGCCGAGGCTGACCTTGTCGTGTTCAACACCTGCCATATCCGCGAACGGGCCGCCGAGCGGGTCTATTCCGAAATCGGGCGCCAGCGCCGGGAAGACGGCACCCGCCCCATGATCGCGATGGCAGGCTGCGTGGCACAGGCAGAGGGCACAGAAGTGACCCGCCGGACCAAGGACGTCGACATTGTGGTTGGCCCACAGGCCTACCATGCCCTCCCTCAGATGATCGAACGCGCAACGCGGGGGGAACGCGTGCATGATCTTGACCTGCCGGGGCTGGAAAAGTTCGGCAAGCTGCCCGTCCGCAAACGCACGGGCGCGTCCGCTTTCCTGACGGTGCAGGAAGGGTGCGACAAGTTCTGCACCTATTGCGTCGTGCCCTATACCCGCGGCGGGGAGATCAGCCGCAGCTTTGAGGCCATCGTCGATGAGGCAAAGGCCTTGGTTGATGGCGGCGCAAAGGAAATCACGCTGCTTGGGCAGAACGTCAACGCATGGTCTGAAGGCACCAATGGTTTGGATCACTTGATCCGTGCGCTCGACAAGATCAGCGGTCTTGAACGTATCCGCTACATGACCAGCCACCCCAACGACATGACCGAAGGCCTGATCCAAGCGCATGCCGATGTTGAAAAGCTCATGCCGTTCCTGCACCTGCCCGTCCAATCCGGCAGCGACCGCATTTTGAAGGCGATGAACCGCAAGCACACGGCCGCCTCTTATCTCGCCATCATGGATCGCGTCCGCGCCGTGCGGCCCGACATCGCTGTTTCCGGAGACTTCATTGTCGGCTTCCCCGGAGAGACCGAGGCGGAATTCGAAGAGACGCTCGATATCATCCGCGCGACCAGATATGCGCTGGCGTTCAGCTTCAAATACTCCTCCCGCCCCGGCACACCGGCTGCGACCATGGACGGTCATATCGCGCCCGAAATCATGGATGACCGGCTTGAAAGATTGCAGGCGCTGCTCAACGAACAGCAGCTCGCTTTCAACGAAGCCAGCGTTGGCCAAAGGGTGAAGGTGTTGCTGGAACGCAACGGAAAATTGCCGGGCCAAAAAATCGGCAAAACACCTTGGTTGCAGTCGGTTCATGTCATGACCGATGCACAAATCGGTGATATGGTTGACGTCAATCTGGTTTCTGCGGGGCCAAATAGCCTTGCAGGGTCTCTTGCCGACAAGGAGCTGAATGTCGCGTAAACCCCAACCCGCCCAATCGGGCGACAAAGCCCGCCTCGAAGTCATCTTCGATAAGCCCCAGCTTCTCGGCCAGGTTTTCGGGCAATATGACCAGAATCTGGTCGCCATCGAAAATGCACTCGGGGTGTATATCGCGGCACGCGGTAACAAACTGCAGATTGAGGGGGAGGCGGAGTCCATCGCGCGGGCGCGTGATGTTCTGACCGGCCTCTACAACCGCATTGTCCATGGACAGGAAATCGACCCTGGCACTGTGTCGGGCATCATTTCCATGTCAGCCGAACCAACGCTGGAGGGCATCATTAAGAATGATGCCGCCGACGTGCCGCCGGTGATGATCCGCACGCGCAAGAAAACCATCGTGCCGCGGTCGGCAACACAGATCCGCTATATGGAAGCGCTGGTCCGCAACGACATCATCTTCGCGCTTGGGCCGGCAGGGACAGGCAAGACCTATCTGGCCGTCGCGCAGGCTGTGTCGCAGCTCATCACCGGATCGGTGGACCGGCTCATCCTCTCGCGCCCGGCTGTGGAAGCGGGCGAGCGTCTGGGCTTTCTGCCCGGCGATATGAAGGAGAAGGTCGACCCCTATCTGCGGCCGCTTTACGATGCGCTGTACGACACGCTACCGGCTGAACAGGTCGAACGCCGCATCAGTTCTGGCGAAATCGAAATCGCCCCCATCGCCTTCATGCGCGGGCGCACGCTGGCGGAAAGCTTTATCATCCTTGACGAAGCACAGAACACCACGCCCAACCAGATGAAGATGTTCCTGACGCGCTTCGGCATGAACAGCCGCATGGTCATTTGTGGCGATCCCCGTCAGGTCGACTTGCCGGACCCTAGCAAGTCAGGCCTTGCCGATGCGGTGAACCGTCTGGAAGGCGTGGAGGGTGTCTCCGTTATCCGCTTCAACGCAGCAGACGTCGTCCGCCACCCCATCGTCGGGCGGATCGTCGAAGCCTATGAAGGGCCAGACAGCGCGCCGCGATGATTGAAGCGGCCATCATTGATGAAGGCTGGAATGACGGCAACGATTGGCCGACACTGGGCCAGACCGCTGCCGCTTGGGCCGTCTCTCGCACGCCCTATGCCGGGCTTGCCCGAAGTGACACGCCCGTCGAAATCGCCATCCGCCTGACCGGGGACGATGAAGTCCAGCTGCTGAACCATCAGTATCGCGAGAAGGACAAGCCGACCAACGTACTCTCCTTCCCCATGTATGCGCCGGACGAGCTGCTGACGCTGGAGGATGAGCGGCTGCCGGAAATCATGCTGGGCGATATCGTCCTCGCGCGGGAAACCTGCCTGCGCGAGGCAGCGGAAAAGGGCCTGCCCGTCGCAACCCACGCAACGCACCTGATCGTACACGGTGTTTTGCATCTGCTGGGCTATGACCATATAGACGATGAAGATGCCGAAGACATGGAGGCATTGGAGCGTCGCATCATGGCCGACCTTGGCCATGACGACCCCTATGGAGACTGAAAAACAACCGTCATGACGGAGGATGCCAGTAGCAGCCGATCTTGGTTCCAAAACCTGAGATCAATGGTCTTCCGCCGCGAGCCATCGCTGCGTGATCAGATTGAAGACGCCATTGAAGATGCGGACGACGGCTCTGTGCCGGCGCACGGCGATCTTTCTGCCATTGAGCGTGAGATGCTGCGCAACTTGCTGCATTTTGGTGAGCGCACAGCCGGAGACATTGCCGTCCCCCGAAGCGACATCATCGCTGTCCCCACAACCATCACCTTTGCAGAGTTGGTCAAGGCCTTTGCCGATGCGGGGCACAGCCGCCTGCCTGTCTATCGCGACAATCTGGATGACGTGACGGGCATGGTTCACATCAAGGATGTGTTCGCCATCCTTGCGCGCAACCGCAAACCGCCTGTCACGATCACCAAGCTGATCCGCCAGCCGCTCTATGTGCCTGCCGCGCGCGGTGTGCTTGATGTGCTGGCCGACATGCGCGCAAAGCGCATCCATCTGGCCGTTGTCATTGATGAATATTCGGGAACCGAGGGCCTCGTCACCATTGAGGATATCGTTGAGGAAATCGTCGGCGATATCGAGGATGAACATGACGATGCACCCGTCGAAATGCTCATCAATGTCGAGGACGGCATTTGGGAGGCCGACGCCCGCGCCGAGCTGGAAGACGTCGCCAACGTCATCGACCCCCGCCTCGGCGAAATTGACGAAGATGTCGACACGCTGGGCGGGCTGACCTTCGTGCTCGCCGGGCATGTCCCGCAGGTGGGCGAGATGTTGCAGCATGATAGCGGCTGGCGGATCGAAGTGACGGAGGGCGATGAACGCCGCGTCACGCGCGTGCGCCTCCATGCACCGCTGCCGGACATCGCGTCTGCAAAATAACGCTTAACCAATGCTGCCCCGCTGCTACACTTGCATCGGGAGAAAAAAGAATCGGTCGCACCCCATAGAATCAACCCAACAGGGGAGAGCTATCGTGCGCCGTTCTTTCAAGATTTTTTCATCCCTATCGCTGACCCTTTGCATTGCTGGAATTCCGGCCCTTGCCGCCGATAAGCAAAGTGCTGCCGCACCGCCGGGCACCAAGGCCCGCTATGCCATGGATGTGGGCACCATGACGGGCATGGCCGGAATGGGCGCCGGAATGGGCGGCGGCATGGGTGGTGCCATGTCGATGATGTTTGGCGGCGGCAATCGGGAGATGCGCGAACTGCGCCTGCGCATCGGCTCCACCGCGCCCGCGCCAGCCAGCCCGTCAGCTGATCATTTTTTCCTGCCTGTGGCAAAGCTCGGCA
>JBBATT010000044.1:0-11662 GCA_040398605.1 Chakrabartia sp. | reverse complement strand
TGAGGCCAGCAAACATCATCCGCCCGCTTTGGCCAAGAATGATTGGGAAGGCCTCAATTGCAGGCGGATACATGCCCTCGTCCACGGGCAATGCGAGAACGACCTGAATGAGCAGGATCGACGCGATGAGGGGAATGAAGCCGAACCGCACCAGCGCGTCCGCGCGTACCTTGCCATAGAGTTCGGCAATAGCGCTGGAGGTGATGACCAGAAGGAGGAACGGGAAAATGCCCGCCTCAACCGCCAAAGGCCCAAGCGCGACCTGCTTTGCGCCAAGCACGCCTGCAATGCAGGCCATGCCGCCATAGAAGATCGAAAAAACGAACAAGCCCCGCGGCATATGTAATCTTCCCCCAAAACCAGACTTAGTGTGACGCGGTGCGCACGCTTGTCAAATCAGCGCGTCGGAACCGGCACAGGTCCTGAATAATCGTAAAAGCCCCGGCCCGTTTTGCGGCCAAGCCAACCCGCTTCGACATATTTCACAAGCAGCGGTGCGGGACGATATTTGCTGTCCCCCGTCGTGTTGTAGAGCACCATCACGATATCAAGGCACGTATCGAGACCCACAAAATCGGCCAGTTCCAGCGGGCCCATCGGATGGTTGAGACCGATACGGCAACCCTTGTCGATATCTTGAATATTCGCAGTGCCCTGCCCCAGCACGAAGACAGCTTCGTTGATCATGGGCAGGAGGATGCGGTTCACGACGAAGCCCGGCTCATCTTCTGCATAGACGATTTCCTTCTTCAGGCTGTCACAAAAGGCACTGACCGTCTCAACAGTCGCCTTGGACGTCGCAAGACCGGGAATGACCTCAATCAGCCCCATCACAGGAACAGGATTGAAGAAGTGAATGCCGATGAAGCGCGCAGGATCAGGCGAGGCCTGCGCCATGCGCGTGATCGGGATCGACGATGTGTTGGACGCGAGGATTGCGTCATCGCGCAAGATTTTGCCGACATCAGCAAAGATTGCACGCTTAATGTCCTCGCGTTCAGTTGCTGCTTCGATGACCAAATCGGCTCTGGCGAAGGAGGCGCTGCCGGCAACCGGCGCGATCCGGGCGAGGACCGCGTCACGGGTTGCCCCATCAATCTTTTCGCGATCCACCAGCCGCTGAAGGCCTTTGCCAACAGTGGCTTTGCCGGCTTCTGCGCGCGTGATATCCACATCCGAGAGAAGAACGTCATAGCCTGCCTGAGCGGAGACCTGCGCGATACCCGCGCCCATCTGGCCGGCGCCAATAATGCCAATGATTTTCATGTCGAACCCCTGGGACGTCTGATTGGTGTTATTTGCGCTGCCTCTATCGACTCAATGAGGGATCGGCTAGAATAATCCCATGCTGGCATTCTACGTGCTGGCCGCGGCGGCCGCTGTGCTGCCAAAGCCCGGCGAACTGAAGAGTTTTGAAGACTGGGCCGTCGGTTGCGACAATGCCCGTCGATGCACGGCTGTATCCTTGATGGAAATGGAATCGGGCGAGAACCAACTCACCGTTGCCATCACCCGCGGCGGAGGCGGCAAAGATGCAACCAGCCTCAGTATCGCGAATATCGAAGACCGGAAATCGGGAGAGCTAAGTCTGGTTGCCGACGGCACTGTCGTCATCGGCTCGGCGAGGCTCAAGAGCCAGGACGCGCCGTTTGAGCTGGATCTCCCCACAGCGGCCATCGCGAAATTGAAGGCGGCCAAAACGGTCGAACTTCGCGACGCAGCGGGCGTGTCGCTTGGCGGCGCCTCGCTTCGGGGCGTGGTTGCCGCAATGCTCTACATGGATGACCGTCAGGGTCGGGCAAAGTCTGAGACGGCGCTCATCGCCGTTGGGCAACGCCCGGCAACTTCATTGACGCCGCCGCCGCCCGTCCCCGTCATCCCCAGCAAATTCCGCCCGAACGGGCCACATTTCAAACTGTCGGCAAAGGATATCGCGTCCCTTCAGGCGCGGACATCGTGCGACGCGGAGCCGGGTGTTTCGGACGGCCATGAGGCTTATCACCTGAGTGGCTCAACATGGCTGGCGCTGGTCCCCTGCGGGTCAGGCGCTTACAACTTCATGTCGGTTCCGGTGTTGGTCAACCGCAGCATTGGGCGGCGGATGAAGATCGCCACATTTGATTTCGCGCCGGGCTTCACCGAAGTCGGAGGACCACCGCTGCTCGTCAATGCGGACTGGGACGCCGCCACAGGCCAGCTCAGCAGCTATGCCAAGGGTCGTGGCCTCGGTGATTGCGGCAGTGCCGAGACTTATACTTGGGACGGCTCGAAATTCCGGCTCTTATCCAAGATTGCGATGGAAGAGTGCCGCGGCGTGATCGACTGGATCCCTGTCTGGCAAGCCACCACCCAGACGCGAAAATAAGAGACGTCTAGCGCGAGGCGCCGGGTTTCCAGAGGATATCCGTCGCCCCCTGATCATTGGCATGGCGCGCGGCGACGAAGAGCCAATCCGAAAGGCGGTTGATGTATCGCTGCGCTTCGGGGTTGAGAGGCGCGGCCCGATTGGCGTGCACCATCGCCCGTTCAGCGCGACGGGCAACGGACCGTGCCACATGGAGCGCACAGGCAAGTGAGGACCCGCCCGGCAGGATGAAGCTTGCCAACGGGGCCATCGCCTCATTCATCGCATCAATTTCATGTTCAAGCCGGGCTGTCTGGCTGGCAACGATCCGCAGCACCATTTCCGACGGCGTAAAATCCTCACCCGGCGTGGCCAGATCGGCGCCCAGATCAAACAAATCATTCTGGATCATGCGGAGGCGATCAAGATCAGCGCTCTTTGCATGTTGAGCGGCGACACCGACGAGGCTGTTCAACTCATCCACATCGCCAATCACAGCAATGCGACCTGAATCTTTCGCCGTCCGGCTGCCATCGACAAGGCCGGTCGTGCCGTCGTCGCCGGTCCTTGTGTAGATTTTAGTCAGCTTAACCAAGGGTTAGCCCCGCGCTGAGGCGAGGATGACCACAACGATCAGGATAGCCACCGCCTGAAAGATGACGCGCTGCATCATCGCCTTGTTCTGCTTCACGCTCGATGCGCTGGGGCCGACACCGTCCCCCCTCAAATCTTCCTCAGTGGTTTTCAGAAAGGCAACCACGCCACGCACCAGCGCCACCACAGTGGCGATCATGGCCGCAACGAGAAGCAGGATCAGAAATGTGTTTCCCATAATGTTTACTCATAGACTGGCCTTGTCAGCGGGCAAAGCATTTCATGCATTTGACCTGACGGCCTGCCAATGCGCCTTTAGACCGAAAAGCAAAACCCGTCCGGAAGGACACCTGCCCTGAGGCCCGCAATAATCTCGACCGGATCAGCCCCGTCCGCCCGCATCGCAGCAAGAGTGGGGGCGTTTTTGCGTTTGGCGAGTCGGATGCCGGCAGCGTCGACGATCAGCTTATGGTGATGATAGGCGGGCGGACGGATATCCAAAATGTACTGGATCAGCCGGTGGATATGCGTTGAGTCGAACAGATCGCGCCCACGCACCACATCGGTGACGCCCTGCCAGTCATCATCCACAACGACGGCGAGATGATAGGCCGCAGGCGCATCCTTTCTGGCAATCACAACGTCACCAAGCCTTTCTGGCTTTGCGTCGACCTCACCTGCATCCGCATCAAGCCAAGTGAGGCGGCCCGCACGGCGCACGGCCTCAGTCACATCAAGCCGCCAGCTGAACGGACGTCCATCCCCTGGGTCGGACCGCCCCTTGCACGTACCGGGATAGACAGGCTGGGCGTCGCCCTGTGGTGCATCGATGTTGGCCGCCACTTCAGCCCGGGTGCACCAGCACCGGTACGCCAACCCTTGCGCCACGATACGGTCGAGTGCGGCAACGTAAGCCGCCTGCCTGTCCGACTGGAACACCACGCCCTTGTCCCAGTTCAACCCTAGCCAGCGCAAATCTTCAAAAATGCCGTCCACATATTCCGGTCGGCATCGTGTCTGATCGATGTCCTCGATGCGCAGCAGGAAACGCCCTTCCCCCGCCTTCGCCGTGTCGTGTGCGCGCAAAGCGGAGTAGGCATGGCCAAGGTGCAAACGCCCTGTCGGGCTGGGCGCAAAGCGAGACACAGATTTCGTCATCATTTGCCCCCTTGACCCCAACATGTTGTAGATGCAGTCATTATCATGCAATCTTTACCTGCAAGTGGAGAGCGCAAGAAGGGGAACGAGACAACCATGTACCATCCCGATCTCATTCGTCATCCGGACAGTTGCCCGGCGCTCGTGCTGAATGCAGATTTTACGCCTTTGTCATATTATCCGCTGTCGTTGTGGCCATGGCAAACAGCCGTCAAGGCGATGTTCCTTAATCGCGTGGATGTCGTTGCTCATTATGAGCGGGAGGTGCGAAGTCCCACCGCGCGGTTGCAGCTGCCTTCTGTCATCGCGCTTAAGCAATATGTGCGGCCTTCTGCCCACCCGGCTTTTACCCGCTTCAACCTGTTCTTACGTGACCGCTTCCTTTGCCAATATTGTGGCTCTCCCAAAGACCTGACGTTCGATCACATTGTTCCCCGCGCCCAGGGTGGCCGCACAACATGGGAGAATGTTGCGACGGCCTGTTCGCCCTGCAATCTCAGAAAGGGTGGACGCACGCCGCGTGAAGCCGGAATGCGCCTGATGAATACCGCGCATTGCCCAACGACATGGGAGCTTCAGGAACACGGCCGCAGCTATCCGCCCAACTACCTGCACGAAACGTGGCGGGACTGGCTGTATTGGGATATTGAACTGACGCCGTGAAGCGTGCCGCGCTTACTTGGTATGGTAAGGGTTTTTTCCGCCGCGCAGGGTGAGCCGAACCGGAACAGCGCCAAAGCCCAATTCGCTTCGGATGCCATTGACGAGATAGCGGCGGTAGCTTTCCGGCAGATCTTCAACCCTGTTGCCAAACACGACAAAACTGGGCGGACGCGTTTTGATCTGCGTGATGTAGCGCAGCTTCGAACGTTTGCCGCCCGGTGCAGGCGGCGGGTTCTTCTCAACCGCGCGTTCAAACCAACGGTTAAGCTGGCCGGTCGACACACGCTGGCTCCACGCCTCACGTACTTCAAACGCCACTTCGAGAATCTGGTCGATGCCTTTTCCGGTTGCGGCTGAAATTGTAATCAGCGGCACGCCCTTCACCTGGGCGAAGCCTTCATCAAGCGCTTTACGCACGCCTTGGAAAAGTGCGCTGCCCTGCTCAACCGTGTCCCATTTGTTGAGGACAACGATCATCGCGCGGCCTTCAGAAAAAATCTGATCTGCGATGCGAAGGTCCTGCGCTTCAAGCCCGCGTGTGGCATCGAGCAAAAGCACGACAACTTCAGCAAAATCGATGGCGCGCTGCGTGTCGGCGGCCGATAGGCGCTCCAGCTTGTCTTCAACCTTCGCTTTGCGGCGCAGACCGGCCGTGTCGATCAGGCGGACTGGCCTGTCTTTCCATTGCCAGTCGATGCTGATCGAGTCGCGCGTGATGCCGGCTTCGGGGCCAGTGATCATGCGGTCTTCGCCAAGCATCTTATTGACGAGCGTTGATTTGCCCGCGTTCGGACGACCGACAATCGCAAGCTTCAGCGGGCCGTTTTCGTTTTCGTCGTCTTCGGCTTCGACCGCAAACTCGTCCTCGTCCTTCTCGACATGAGGCAGAAGCGACTGGAATAGATCATCCATGCCTTCGCCATGTTCGGCGCTGAACGGAATGGGATCGCCCAAACCAAGGTTATAGCATTCCAGAACACCGGACTCGCCAGATCGGCCTTCGCACTTGTTGGCGAGGATGATGACGGGCGTCGACAGGCTGCGCAGCCAGTTTGCGATTTCCGAATCGAGCGGGGTCACACCGGCCCGCGCATCAATGACGAACAGAGCTACATCGGCGTGGCGTGCTGCCGACTCGGTCTGCATCCGCATCCGGCCGGGGAGCGTCTGTTCGTCTTCATCTTCAAAACCCGCCGTATCGACGACACGGAATTCGAGGCCAATCAGATTGGCGTCGCCTTCGCGTCGATCACGCGTGACGCCGGGGCGGTCATCGACCAGCGCAATGCGCTTGCCAACCAACCGGTTGAACAAGGTTGATTTTCCAACATTAGGCCGCCCGATAATGGCGACCACGGGGAGCGCGGAGGCCATCTCCAAAGCTCCCTTATCGCCAAGCGGTCAGGCGACCGTCATTTGTCAGAATAAACAGCGTGCCATCTGCGACCAAGGGCGAGAGCAACACGGGCCCACCCGCCTTCGTCGTTGACTGCACCGCACCGTCGGCCGGCGAGACATTGACCAGCTGCCCTCTGGAGCTGGCAAGGATCAGGCGGTCGCCAGCGAGGATTGGGCCCAACCAGCTGATCGGGTCCTTCTTCTTCGCGTCATTGCGGTAACGCGGAAGCTGGGTGGCCCAACGCACCTTGCCGCTGCCGCGCGCAATGCAAAGCAAGCGCGCATCGTCGGTGACGACAAATACCCATTCGCCAGCAACCCAAGGGGTTGAAATGCCGCCAACGTTGATTTCCCAAAGGCGCTGGCCCGTGACCAGTTCCAGGCTGACCATGCGGCCACCCTTGCCGACCGCGAACACGCGACCGCGATCAATGACCGGACTCGCATCAATATCGGACAGGGCCGACACGGAGGTCGAGATGCTCGTGCGCGTCAGGGCGTCCGCCCAAAGAACGCGGCCGTTTTCATAGCGATAGGCGTTGAGTTCACCCGATGAGAAACCCGCGACGACGGTGCCTTGCGCAATGGCAGGCGCTGCCACGCCAAAGACGCCCGTCAATTCCGTCGCACCGGCTTCAGTCCATTCCACCGACCCATCACTCGCCTTCAACGCGAAGATCTGGTTATCGGAACTCATGGCATAGACATTGCCATTGCCGAACGAAGGGGAACCGCGCAGAGGGCCGCCGGGACGCTTTTTCCAGATGACGCTGCCGTCTGTGGCTTTCAGCGCGGCAACATCGCCAAGCCCATTGGTCGCATACAAAACGTCGCCGTCAACACTCACGCCGCCGCCCCAGGCCGCTTTGCGGTCCTTGCCGTCGACGCCAAAGCTGACCGCCCAGACATCCTTGCCCGATTTCGCATCAAAAGCATGAATGCGGGCGGTCGTGTCCATCACATAGATGCGGCCAGCTGCGACAACAGGCGGCGATGCCAGACGCACCTTCTTGCTGGTGCCACTAACCGAGACAGACCAAGCCTGTCCAAGCGCCTGCGGCAATGCAAGGTGTTCCATCGACTTGGCGCTATTGCCACCCGGCTGTGTCCAACTGTCATTGGGCTGGGCCGGCGGCAGCAGCACCGAAACGTCCGCAAGCGCGGGATCCGGCTCAGCGGCTGCCTCAGACGTGAGAATAGCGACACGTTGGCCCAAGACCGGGGTCTTCGGCTTCTTGGAGCCGCCGCCGAACACGCCGCAACCGGCCACCGCCAGCAGGACAGGCGCGAGGACCAGCGCCCTGCCGAATTTGCCCGACAGTCTTTTCATCATTGTTTTCCTTGGTTGGCAGCACCGGTCACGCGTGCGTTGAGCGAAGCCGCCATGTTGGCTGCGCGACCGCGGATCGTTTCGGGCACATTTTCATCAGCGGCTATATCCGCAAACATCTTTGCTGCAGGCTGAACGCGGTTCTTTTTCAAATAAGCGATCGCCACCATTTCACCGGCGCTGCCAAACCAAGCATTGCCCTTGACGGCGAGCGGCGAGAGACGCGAAATCACTTCGTCTGGCGCCAAGCGATCATATTGCACCGATGTCTGACGCACGAGCGCAAGATCACGCCAAGGTGCAGGGATATCTTGATCCTTGGCAATCTGGCCGTAGAGTTTGGCAGCCCCATCAAGGTCCCGCTTCTGAAGCAGAAGTGCGGCATCCGTCAGCATGGCCGTTGCGCGATAGCCTTCATTGGGCGAAGCCTTGAGCGGCTCCAGCGCTTTGCGGGTGCCCGCATCATTGCCAGTCGTCGCCTTGCGAAGCGCGTCATCCAGTTGTTCGCTCTCAACGCTGGCTGCCTTGAACTGCCGATCCTGCCAGACAAGCCAGCCCGCCAATGCCCCAAGTCCGAGGATGATCGCGGCGATAATCCAGCGACCGTACCGCTTCCAGAACCCTGTCAGCTGATCGCGGCGAAGCTCCTCATCGACTTCCCGCAGGAAGCTGTCTTCGGTCGTATTGATGGGTGGCAGCGCCAAAACGTATCTCCCTGGAGCAAAGCGTAGCCTCCCTTAGCCGCGCACCGGGCAGAGGGGAAGCGCCTACGCGCAGGTCAGGCCTTGTAGATTTGTTCCGGGCCAGGGAAGCTGCGGCTGCGCACTTCCTTGGCATATTGCTCAACCGCTTCAGCCACAAAGCTGTGCATGCCGCCATAGCGCTTCACAAATTTCGGCGTCCGCTCGAACAGGCCTAACATATCTTCGGTTACAAGCACCTGCCCGTCGCATTGCGCGGAGGCACCGATGCCGATGGTTGGGCATTTGACCTTCTGAGTGATCTCGATCGCAATAGGCTCCAAAACACCCTCAATCACCATAGCGAAGGCGCCTGCATCCGACATGGCCATCGCATCTTCGACAATCGCCTTGGCTTCCTCATCGCTTTTCCCGCGCACGCCGTAGCCGCCGAGAATGTTGACGGCCTGCGGCGTGAGGCCGACATGGGCCATGACCGGAATGCCGCGCGAGGTCAGGAACTCAACCGTCGGCGCCAGCACCTTGCCGCCCTCAATCTTGATGCCCGCAGCACCCGTTTGCTTCAGCAACTCGGACGCATTCTTAAATGCCTGTTCGGGCGAGGCTTCGTAACTGCCAAAGGGCATGTCGACGATAACGGCAGCATGATAGCTTCCGCGCACCACAGCGGCGCCGTGAAGCGCCATCATTTCCATCGTCACGGCAACCGTGTGTGGCAGGCCGTAAATGACCTGACCCAGCGAATCTCCGACCAGCAGCAAGTCACAGTGCGGATCAAGGATCTGCGCCATGCGCACGGTGTAGGCCGTGAGCATCACCAAAGGCTCCCCGCCCTTGCGCTGCCGAATACTCGGCACGGTGAGCCGCTTCATCGGTGTCGGCGTAGGGTTGGCCCGACTGGTAGACGTATCGAGCTGGAGGGTTGTGGAGGTCGTAGACATGGCTGCTCCTTACGCCGGTGAAACGACAGATTGAAGCGATCTCTTCAATTTGCGGTCCTGCTCATCATTTTGTGACAATTTTACGACAAATCCTTGCCGCATCGCAGCAAAACCGATATGTGGACTGTAACAAGATTGAAACAATCGACATTCCATCAAGCATATTTTGGGTCTTCAGGGGGCTTTTTCCGCAAAAATGACGGATTTGCATCGTTCTTCCGTGCTGCCTATTGTGCAGATCGAAGCAACCCTTCCCCGATTCTCCGCAGCCCGCCTGCTTCGCGCGTTCATCACCGTTTCTGCGCCTGAGGCCAACTTTCTTCTATCGTTACTCGGTTTTGTCGCTGTAGCGGGCATGTTGCTGTTCATCCTGACGCCCGTGCCGTTGCTCGCCATCGGCGTCGGGATAACAGCTTATGCCTTTCTCCCGCTGATCACCGGATCAATCGTCTGGGCGCTGGTGACAGGCGTTGAGCGTTTTCTCGGCATTAATGAAAAGGCGGTTCACGCCCGCCTGCCCTGGATGTTGGGCACGGCAATGGCCACCAGCCTTGCCATCCCCATCTACGGCATGTTCAAGCAGTATATCTTGAAAGCTAAGGGTTTTCCGTTCGACCCTGCTTTGGCAGCGGTAGATCGTTTCCTCTTCGCCGGGCAGGACCCTTGGGTCATTTTGCATAGCCTGTTCGGCTCGGTCTGGTTCACGATTATGGTCGACCGCGCCTACACCATTTGGGCTGTCATCCTGATGGCCTGCCCGGTTATCTGGGCAGCTATCGTCAAAGACACTGCAGTTCGCGCCCGTCTCATCGGTTGCTGGATTGGTGTCTGGTTGCTCATCGGCGGCGTCGCAGCCTGGCTGCTCGCCTCGGCGGGACCCATGTATTATCCGCACCTTGTCGGCCCGGATCAAAGCTTTGCGCAACTGCACGACCGAATGCTGGAGCTTGGTCAACTCGCTGAATTGGCTGGCAGCAAGCTGGCGACACCGATGGGGCACTTAGCCCTGCTCAATCGATACATTCAGGGTAATTACATCCCCGGCTTCGGCATCTCCGCAATGCCGTCTGTCCACGTGGCCATGGCGACTTTGTTTGCGATTGGCGGCTTTGTCATGCACCGCTGGATTGGCTGGGCTATGACCGCCTATGCCATCCTCATCTGGGTCGGCTCCATCTATCTGGGCTGGCATTATGCGACCGATGGCATCGTCGGTGCGGCTATGACCATCGGCATGTGGAAATTGTCAGGCAAGCTTGCCGAACCCTTTGAGGAGCGCCTTCGTCTCAGCTGACATGCTTTGAACGAAGACGCTCTGGCGCGCGGCTTAGGTGAGCGCTGCGCCCCATTCATCGGCCTTAAATCCGATCAGTAATCCGCCATCATATTCCACAATCGGCCGCTTGATCATCGATGGCTGGGCCAGCATCAGCGCGATGGCCTTGGTCTGATTCAGATTGGTCCTGTCGCTATCAGCCAACTTCTTGAAAGTTGTGCCCGCTTTGTTGAGGACCTTCTCCCAGCCCAACAAATCGCACCAGCGCGAAAGGTGCGCTTCATCAATCCAAGATTTTTTGAAATCGTGGAAATCATGCTCGAGACCTTTGGCCGTCAGCCATGTCCGCGCCTTCTTGACGGTGTCGCAGTTGGGAATTCCATAAAGGGTGATTGTCATAACGGCCTTTCAAACCATGCGGGACGGGGTCGGTTGAGCACCCTGTGCGAAAACAAGGCGCCAGTCGCGACGCTTCAGAATTTGCTACCTACAGGATTTCGAAGCGTTCGGAAGGCATATGCGCAGCTGATATTGAGCTTTCATAGTCGCCGGAGCCGGTGAGCCAAATCCTATCCTCGAAACGCGTCCGTCATTCCCACTCGATAGTTCCCGGCGGCTTTGACGTATAGTCATACACCACGCGGTTGATGCCCTGCACCTCGTTGACGATGCGGGTCGCAACGCTGCTTAGGAAGTAGCTATCGAACGGATAGATATCCGCCGTCATCCCGTCCGTGCTGGTGACAGCGCGCAATGCGCAGACATTATCGTAGGTGCGATGATCGCCCATCACGCCGACCGTCCGCACGGGCAGAAGCACCGCAAAGGCCTGCCAGATGGCATCATAGAGGCCCGCATTGCGGATTTCCTCTAGGTAGATCGCATCGGCCTTGCGCAGGATGTCGCAGCGTTCCTTGGTCACTTCGCCGGGGATGCGGATGGCGAGGCCAGGACCTGGGAACGGATGGCGACCGACGAAGATATCCGGCAGGCCCAGCTCACGGCCCAGTGCGCGGACTTCATCCTTGAACAGTTCACGCAGCGGTTCGACCAGCGCCATGTTCATGCGCGCGGGCAGGCCACCGACATTGTGATGACTTTTGATCGTGACGCTCGGGCCACCAGTGAACGACACCGATTCAATCACATCGGGATAAAGCGTGCCTTGAGCGAGGAAATCAGCGCCGCCGATCTTTTTGGCTTCTTCCTCAAAGACGTGGATGAGTTCAGCACCAATGAATTTGCGCTTCTTTTCCG
>JBBATT010000043.1:0-11669 GCA_040398605.1 Chakrabartia sp. | reverse complement strand
TGAAGGTGCCGCAACGGCAATCGGCGCAGCGGCAACCGCCCTTAAGGCAACGCTGCTGACTTGGTCGGCGCGATCATCTGCTTCCTGCGTCGCAATCCGCGCCGCGACCGCCCCCTATGACTCCAAGCCCAAGGCGGCCATGATGATGGCGAATATACGGTTTTGCTCGATTACGCCTCTCACACTGTCGCTGGCCGCTCCCGTCGCATAAAGGGGTACATCTTCGCCGCCATGTGTTTCAGACGAGTTTGCTGTGCTGTTGAATGTGTCACCCGTCGGAACCAGTGCCTGCGGAAGTGCCCTAGTGTCACTTGAGGGGGCCGCGCGGGGCCACGCCGAGATGGCACCGGGGCCATTCTGATAGCCCAGCGTAGTGTAAGGTTGTCCGTCGAGCGCAATGATCGGCTGGCCCGTCGGATTACCCCGATCATCATTACCCATGGCGAGCCCGAGAATCGGATTGCCGCGCGTCGGGTAACCAGCGATGGTAAAGACATGGCTGTGGTCGGCTGTTACCAAAATAAGTGTGTTGGAGAGATCAACCTTGCTGAGTGCCACTTGCACCGCACGAGCAAGTTCCTGAGTCTCCGAAAGCGCATGGGCAGCGTTTCCATCGTGATGGCCATGGTCGATGCGCCCGCCTTCGACCATCAGGAAATAGCCATCGGGATCGCTTGCAAGGCGATCAATAGCGGCTCCGGTCATTTCGCTGAGAGTCGGCTCAACCGTGTCCGCTTGTCGGTCAAGCATGTAGGTCATGTGACTCGCCGAAAAGAGGCCCAAAAGCGGCCTGCCATCTCGGGGCGCGGCGCTCATTTCGGTGGCAGTCTGGACAAAGTGGCCGCGCGTCCGGTTTTGCCAGGGCGCAACGATATCAGCGTTGGCGTCTATCCGTTTTCCGCCATTGTCCGTCCCGAAGAATTCGCGCCGCCCGCCCCCTAGAGCAACGTCGAAGGGGAACGCCGTCAACTGGCTGGCGATATCGACACACCCCATGCCGCGTTCACCAACAGGAATGGCGGCATCATCCTCCCAGTCGCGATCAGGGACGTGCGCATAGACCGCAGCGGGGGTCGCGTGGGTGATGCGGGCGGTAGAAACGATCCCGATAGCCATGCCGCGCTGCGACAAGTGCTCGGCGGCAGTCGGCAAGCGATTGGCGAGGCCTTGCGAGCAATTGCCGATCTCGGCCGCAGGACCGACACCGATCGCCCCGGCACGAGTCTTTACGCCGGTATTGATTGCGGTCGCTGTGCCTGCGCTATCGGGCACTTGTTGATTAGTGTTGTAGGTCTTGACCAGCGCGAGTGATGGGAAATGCTCGAACGAGAGCAGATTTTCCTCGCCAGTTTCGCCGCGTGACTGGCCATCATAGATGCGCGCCGCTGTCACCGTCGAGACCCCCATGCCGTCACCGATGAACAGTATCACGTTCATGGCAGGCCGAGCATGCTGAGCTGGGGCTGTTGGGTCCTGGGCCCGCGCGGGGTAGATCAAAATGCAGGACGCAACTGCAATAACTGCGGTGAATCGGCGCAATAAAAGGCGTTTCATCGCTTTATCCTCTCACTTTCCTGCCGCGCGATTGCGTCCGATCACGGGATATTGCTCAACCTCGTAGACTGAGCCGTTGGCCGGTGCAGACTTGTCAGACGTCCAAAAAATGGCGTGCTCTGCCACTTCCTCCGGCAGCAGCAGCGAGCCGCGGGGGGCACCGGACTTGTCTATTTTGGTGTGCCAGTCATCGGCCGAGCCCATCTTGCGCTGAGTCTCGATTTCGCCTTGTGTGAGCGTCCAGCCAACGTTGAGCTGGTTGACCCGAATGCCCTCGGAGCCGTGCGTATCGGCAATATTTCGCGTCATGGTCATCATCGCGCCCTTCGACATGGAATAGATGAGGATCATGTCGGCGCCGCAATAGGCATTGATCGAGCCAATGTTCACAATCGTGCCCGGCTTTCTTTTTTCACGGCAATGATGAATCAGTGCCTGCGACAGCATCAGAGGGGCCCGGACATTGACGTGAAACACCGGATCGAACTGCACGAGTACGTTGGTGTCGATCGTGCTCCGCGGGAATATCCCGGCGTTGTTGACGAGTGCATCGACTGCACCAAAGCGGTCAATCGTCGCGGCGACAATTTGGCTGGCCGCATCCTCGGAAGCCAGATCACATGCAACAAAGCCTGCCTGTGCGCCATATGGCCCCGCCATTACATCAAGTTCAGCCTCGTTGCGGCCGTGAAGCATAACCTGGCCACCTTCACGCAGGGCTGCGTGTGCAATCGCAGCGCCAATCCCTGAGGACGCGCCGGTGACGATGACGATCTTCCCGTCCAGCATTCCGGTCATTGCGTCTTCTCCGTTTCGAACTGAAAGAATGTCTTTGATTTGAACGGCTGGCCCGGGACCAAAACCTCGCTTGGAAAGCCAGAGTGGTTGAGCGCATCGGGGAAGCCCTGCGTTTCCAGGCTAAGTCCGCCAAAGGGTCGGTAATGAGCACCGCCTTTGCCACCTGCGACGTCGAGCCAGCCGGCTGTGTAGAGATGAATGCAGGGACGGTCAGTCGTGACGGTAAGCTTCCTGCCCGAGCGAGGCGCAATGACAATGGCGGCTGTGCGCACCTGTCCAGGAGGTCTATCCAGGACGAAGTTGCGATCATAACCGCGCTCCAACACGTCCCAGTCAGTTGCTACGGCTTTTCCGCCGGAGAAGTCGAAAGGAGTGCCGGCGACCGGTTCTATACGTCCGGTCGGAATGAGCTCCGCGCCGGTTGGCGTTTGGTGCTGTGCGAAGATTTGCAGCCAATGCTGAGCGATAGTACCCGCATCATGGCCTTCGAGATTGAAGTATGTGTGCGAAGTGGGATTGAACGGCGTCGGTGCACTGGACCTGGCATGAAAGGTCAGCGCCAGCTTGCCTGGCCCGACCAGCTCATATGTCAGACTGGCGTCGACATGACCCGGAAAGCCTTGGTCGCCGTCCTCGCTGGTTAGCGAGAACGCAACACCGCATCTGCCCTCTTCAAGAATCTCAGCGCGCCATAGGCGATGCGAAAATCCGCTCTCGCCCCCATGCAGATGATGGCGTCCTTCATTCTTAGAAATCGCATAGCTTTGTCCGTCGAGGTTGAAACGGGCATCGGAAATGCGCCCGGCGACACGCCCGATCGCGGCCCCCAGATATCCGCATTGCTTCGCCTGCTCCGCAACAGTTTCACAGCCCAGCACGACGTCGGCCAGTTCGCCATTCTGATCAGGACAAATGACTCCAAGCAGTGAGGCGCCGTAGTTGCTCACAGTCACCCGAAACTGATCGCCCAGCGACAATTCGAACAAGTCGGCTTCGCGGCCGTCAGGCAGGAAATCAAAGGAGCGCTGCGTGACGGACCCCATTAGCCGCTTGCCTTGCGCGCCCGCTCGATCAGCATCGCTGCTTCGTTCAGCAGGTCTCGCGTCGCGCTCACTGCGCGCGCTGCATCGCCAGCCAGAATGGCATTTGCAATCACGCGGTGCGCCTCGATATCGGCGACATCCACGCCCTTTTCGAGGTCGGTCAGCTGGATGCTGAAACGCAAAGCGGTTTCAACAAGATCGCGGCATTGGACCATAAATCGGTTACCGCTGGCGAGAAGAATCGCGACGTGAAAGTCGATGTCTGCCGACAGCGATGCGGGCCGGTCATGGGGGTCTACCCTTTCCATCATTTCAATTGCTGCCTCGATCGCTTCGAGCGCCTTGTGATCTCCGCGCCGGATCGCGAGCATTGCGGCTTGCGGTTCAATTGCGCTGCGAAAGGCGGTGAATTCGGCAAGCAGATCAAGCGACAGGCCCCGGCTGAGTAGCCAGCGCAAAACGTCAGGGTCCAGAAAATTCCACTGCCCTTCCGGTGCGACGCTGGTGCCGTGGCGCGGACGAGACGAAATCAGCCCCTTGGCCGTGAGCATCTTGATGGCTTCTCGCGTCACGCTGCGGCTGGCAGAAAATCGATCGGAAAGTTCCGCCTCGATCGGCAACATCCGCTCGGCATAGTCGCCGGCGACAATCGCGCGCCCGAGTTGGTCGACGATCCGTCGGGTAATGTTGCCCCCTTCCTCAGGGACCAACGGGCGTTCTTTTGGTAGATTGTCCTGGCTCATGGCACTCACGTTTGAAGAAGGGGGTATTTGGGGGCTGGCAGCCCGGTGACGGCAGTTTTCAAAATCAACACATTGCCAGATTCCGGCTCAGCGTTCAGTTGTTCAGTGTCCAGCCCCTCGCGGGCACTGGTCACGAACATGTGATCGAACGCAGGCCCGCCAAAGGCAATGCAAGTCGGTTGTGACACTGGCAGCGCGATGCGCTGCTGTTCGTCATTCGCATAGCGGGTTATACAGGCACCGCCCCATTCCGAGTTCCACAGCGATCCCTCGGCATCGACATCAGAACCATCGGGCGAATGTCCGAGGGGAGGCCGCGCACAATCAACATGATCGCTTAGCGATCCGGAATGCGGATCGTGAGCATAGCGCCGGATAATGCCTTCGGTTGAATCAGCGAACCACATCCATTCACCGTCTGGCGACCAGGCGATGCTGTTTGCGATGCCAATGCCATCAATCTGGCGGGTTAGTTCAATGCGTGGTGTCAAACGATACAGGGAGCCCTTCGCGCCATTCGTCAGGCTCTCATCTTCAACCATCGAGCCGGCCCAGAAATTGCCCTGCCGATCCACCCGTCCATCATTGAACCGGATACCCCGATATTTTTCTTCAGGCCGCGCTAGCCAGCGTAGCTCACCATCTTTTGGCTGAAATAGAGCAAAGCCGCTGGCAAATGCACAAACCAGCCAATCGGGATCATCGGTAAGCCCCAGTGAGCCGAGCCGCTCGGGACAATCGAACCACCGGGACTCTTGCCCTTCCCAATCCCAATAATGCAAACGCCTTTCCTGAATGTCGGTCCACCAAAGGCGGCCAAGCCGCTCATCCCAAACTGGCCCTTCGCCCAGTGTACATTGACAAGGGATTGTTCCGACCAGTTCGGTGTAGCCAGCAGGCATTGCGTCACCACCAAGTCGCATAAAGTGCGATCAGAATGGCAACGATGGCACCGCTCGCCACATTGAAACTGCTGGTCGTCCGATAGCTTATGCCGGCTGTCGTGATGCGATCGCTTCCAGCGCTGGCAGGACGAATGAACGACAGGGCCACGGCAATTGCCAAGGCTGCCAGGAATACAATTCCCATCCGGTCCATGAACGGGATCTGCGGCATAAAGGCCTTCAGCAGATACGAAAATCCGACCGAGGCGATCGCCGCGCCGAGGGCACCCGCTTCGCTTGCCTTCTTCCAGAACAGGCCGAGCAGGAAGATCACCGTGATGCCGGGGGTGAAGAAACCGGAAAACTCCTGAATAAACTGGAAAGCCTGATCGGATCCGCCGAGCAGCGGGCGCGCCGTTATCAATGCCAGTAACGTGGCAACAGCAGCACTGACCCGTCCGACGAGAACGAGGTGCTTTTCATGAGTGGCACCTTTGGCTGCCTCACTGACTGGACGGAATTTGGCATAGAGGTCCAGCGTGAAGATCGTGGCGATCGAATTGATCTTGGACGCGGTTGAGGCAACCACCGCAGCCATGAGCGCAGCAAAGACTAGGCCCAACACGCCGCTGGGAAGGTAACGCATCATAGCTGGATAGGCTTCATCCGGCTTGGCAAGATCGGGCGCAAGGATGACGGCGGCAATGCCCGGCAGGACAACGATCGCGGGCATCAGCAGCTTGAGAAAAGCCGCGAACACGATGCCCTTCTGCGCCTCAGCCAGGCTCTTGGCGGCAAGCGCACGCTGGATGATGTACTGATTGAAACCCCAGTATGAAAGGTTGGCGATCCACATCCCGCCCAGCAGCACCGAAAGCCCTGGCAGATCCTTGTAAAAGGGGTTGTCGGATGTCAGGATCATGTCGAACTTTTCGGGAAGTTCGGTCGTCATGCGGGCGAAGCCGCCGATAATCCCGGCATCTCCGCCGATTTGCGCAAGCGTGATGCCCGAGATCAGCAGACCCCCGAACACGAGCAAAGTGACCTGGACGATATCTGTCATGGCGACAGCCTTCAGACCACCATAGAGTTGATAGACCAGAGCGAACCCGCCTAACGCGAAGAGCGCAACATCCTGATCAACGCCCGCCACCTTGTTGACCGCGATGGACCCGAGCCAGACGATCGAGGTGAGATTCACGAAAACATACAATGCGAGCCAGAAGACTGCCATCAGCGTCCGAATACGCGTGCCATACCGTTGTTCAAGAAACTGAGGCATCGTTATGATGTCGTTCTTCAGAAAGATCGGCAGGAAGAACTTGCCGACAATCAACAGAGTTATAGCCGCCATCCATTCGTAAGACGCGATGGCGAGGCCGATGGCATAACCCGAACCGGACATGCCGATAATCTGCTCTGCCGAAATGTTGGCAGCTATCAATGACGCCCCGATTGCCCACCAAGGCAGGTTCTTCGAAGCCAGGAAATAGTCGGAAGAATCCTTCTGATGACCGACTTTTTCCCGGCTGACATAATGCGCCAGCCCGAAAATGAAGATCGCATACGCTACGATCACGACGATATCGATTGTGGCCAGCGTCATTGGCTCAGTCCCCTCCCAAACACTCTTTGCGTGTGATATTGCATTTATATGATAAATAGACAATAGCTGTTTTGGATGTTAGCTCCCGCAAGGGCAAAGGGTGTCGGAACGCGCGATGAACACACATGATTTGGCCGAAAGACTGCCATTGTTTGCTGTCTTGAGAGGACTCGAACCCGCGAGAGCGGCAGAGGTCGCCCGAGTTCTCGTTGGGGCTGGCTTCGAGATTCTCGAGGTCACCATGAACTCGCCCGATCCACTCAGCAGCATCGCTGCGATATCAAAAGCCGTGGGCCAGAATGTCCTGGTCGGCGCGGGGACGGTCACAACCGCTGCTGAGGTCGATTCAATTATCGATGTGGGCGGCGAGCTGATCGTTTCGCCGCACTGCGACCCAATGCTCATCGCATACGCGGCAGAAAAAGGTCTTGTCGTCCTCCCCGGAGTGTTGACGCCGAGCGACATTTTCTGCGCGCTCAGGGCGGGGGCTACTGGCCTCAAGTTCTTTCCCGCAGAACTGATGCCTCCGTCGGGAATCAAGGCGATTAAGGCTGTGCTCCCCACGAACACGATGGCTTTCGCAGTGGGCGGCATCCATGCGGGCAATATGGGTGACTATCTAGCCGCCGGAATTGCTGGCTTTGGCCTTGGCGGCTCGCTGTTCAAGGCCGGCAAATCTATGGCCGAAATCGAACGCGATGCCAAAGCATTGGTCGCGGCCTTCTGTCAGGCAAGGAACGCGGCAGCATGACAATCAAGAAGATTTCGACCGACCAGCTGCGCAGTCGGCAATGGTTCAACAACCAGGACGACCCGGGCATGACGGCTCTGTATCTGGAGCGCTATCTCAACTTCGGCCTGACCCGTGACGAACTCCAGTCCGGGCGTCCAATCATCGGCATTGCCCAGACAGGCTCCGATCTCGCCCCATGCAATCGCCATCACCTTGAGCTTGCCTCACGGGTCAAGGATGGCGTCAGAGACGCTGGCGGCATAGCGATCGAGTTTCCCGTGCACCCGATTCAGGAGACTGGGCGCCGTCCAACCGCCGCGCTTGATCGTAATCTTCAGGCCATATCTTTGATCGAGGTATTGCACGGCTACCCGCTGGACGGCGTCGTGCTCACTACGGGCTGCGATAAGACCACGCCCGCGCTCCTTATGGGCGCGGCCAGTGTGGACTTGCCTGCGATTGCCCTGAATGTCGGCCCGATGCTCAATGGTGACTATCTTGGGCGGTGCGCGGGCTCGGGAACGGTCATTTGGGAGGCCCGGCGCGAGCTTGCCGCGGGCACCATTGATTATGAAGGCTTTATGGCGATGGCTGCCGCTTCCGCCCCTTCGGCAGGTCACTGCAACACTATGGGAACGGCATCGACCATGAACGGTCTGGCTGAGGCTTTGGGGATGATGTTGCCCGGATCGGCATCCATCCCGGCACCTTATCGCGAACGCCAGCAGATGGCTTATGCGACTGGCATGCGTGCTGTGGAGATGGTGTGGGAAGACCTGCGCCCCACCACAATCCTCACCAAAGACGCTTTCATCAACGCGATTGTAGCCTGCGCTGCGATTGGCGGCTCGACCAACGCTCCCATCCATATCAACGCGATTGCTGCTCATGCGGGCGTGCCGCTAACGATGGAAGATTGGCAGACTTACGGTGCAAGCGTGCCGCAATTGGTGAACTGTCAGCCCGTCGGTGCCTATCTGTGTGAAGAATATCACAAGGCAGGCGGTCTGCCGGCGGTCATGGCCGAGCTTGATCGGGCCGGGCTACTACAAGGCAGCGCACTCACGGTCACGGGCAGGAGCGCGTCGGAAAATTGCGCGGAACGCGCCAGCGTGGCGCCCGATGTCATTCGGCCCATTGATAACCCGGTTCGTGAGGCTGCCGGGTTCATAGTTTTGTCGGGCAACCTGTTCCGCTCCGCGGTCATGAAGATCAGCGCAATCAGCGCCGATTTTCAGGCTCGATATCTCTCGGATGCCAATGATCCTAGCGCCTTCGAGGCACGGGCAATCGTGTTTGATGGCCCTGAAGACTATCACGCGCGAATTGAAGACCCTGCACTCGCCATCGATGGCCAGTGCATTCTGATCATGCGCGGCGCGGGACCGGTGGGGTATCCCGGATCGGCTGAAGTGGTGAATATGCAGGCTCCCGCCTATCTCCTCGCCCAAGGCATTCCCGAGCTACCCACCATGGGGGACGGCCGTCAGAGCGGAACCTCGGGTGCGCCATCAATCCTCAATGTCTCGCCAGAAGCCGCAACCGGCGGCGGGCTTGCCATCTTGCGGACAGGCGATCGGATTCGCGTCGATCTCAGCCAACGTCGGGTAGATGTTCTATTAAGCGCAGAGGAAATCGCCTCACGTCGTGATGGATTGCAAACCGTTATTCCGGAAAACCAGACCTTCTGGCAGCAAATCTATCGCGCGCATGTCAATGACCTTGATGGTGGTGCCATTTTTCCGGACATGGCGGACTACCGGAACATCCGCGCAAAAACGCCGCGCCATTCGCATTAGCGCTTAGCGGCGAACGTCTCCGGTGCCAATTTGCATGGCATTTATGTCGCTGACGCTCGCGCGCAGGAAATCGCCGCTGACGCCGTGGCTCCACCGTGCTGCAGCAGCTGCAAAGCCGACAGTCTGATCCAGATCATGTCTGCTCACCAGCCCGTGCACCACGCCAGCGGCATAGGCATCACCCGTGCCGATGCGATCGACAATGCAGTCGAGCGCAAGCGTCGGACTTATCGCCAGACCTTGGCGGTCGGCGATCAACCCCGTCAGGCGCTGACTATCAGCCGAAATGATTTCACGCCGTGTGGTAGCGACATGGGTAAGCTCTGGCGCAGCGGCAAACATGGCGTTCGCGGCGTTGCGAAATCCGCCGTTCGGATCTTCGGCGTCGAATGTCTGGTCCAGCATCATTCCAATCGCCCGGCGTCCGCCAAAAAGGAGCGTTGCTTGGCTGGACAACTCCCGCAAAATCTTTGCCGCCAGTTGCTCGCGATCTTGCCAGAGCGAAGGTCGGTAGTTGCAATCAAAGGCGACCTTCACGCCTTGTTGCTTCGCGTAGGCAATGGCCGAACGTAGCGCAGACAGGGGGCCGTCTCCGAGCGCTGCCGTTATGCCGCCAATAAACAACCATTCTGCGCCCGCGAGCAGTTGCTGCCAGTCCATTGCCGCCGCATCGAGATTGGCAAATGACGATCCTGCACGATCATAAATGATCTCGGCTGGCCGAGTCATTGCGCCAGGGCTAAGGAAATACAGGCCCATGCGGCCACTGCCACTTTTGACATAGCGGGTGTCTACGTCAAAGCGCCGGAGTTCGTTGCGCGCCGCGGCACCGAGCCGGTTGTCCGGAACAAGGGAGATCATCCGCGTGGTATGGCCAAAGCCGCTCAATGCAACTGCCACATTGGCCTCTGCGCCGCAAATTGTGGCTTCAAGCTGGGCCTCCTGAAGTAACATAGATGGTGGTCGCGCAGCCAAGCGTAACAAAATTTCGCCAAATGACACGATAACACCCAAAGGTCCGCTCCCGATGATTCAAACTTGCCACAACTAATTTATATGATAAATGCTGCTTTGCAAGCCAGCACCTGCACGAATTGCCCATGACCATGGAATTCCAGTTACAGCGCCAGCTTGGCTATGCCTCGGGCAATTTCGGCAAGAGCTTGATGTGGACATCGCTCGACTATCTTTTGCTCTTCTATCTCACTGAAGTTGCAGGGATCTCGGTGAGCTTGGCGGGAGCGATCATTTTGCTGTCGCTGCTCTGGGATGCAGCCATCAATCCGTTGATCGGCTACTGGATCGACCGACGGGCATCTGTTGGACAAGATTATCGCCCATTTCTAAGATGGGCCCCGATCGCATCGGGTATCGGTTTTGTGGCGCTGTTCTGGCTGCCATCGGACCAAATGGTGATTAACGCAGCTTATCTCGTTGCAGCGATGCTTGGCTTCCGCACCGCTTACGCCTTGCTCGACGTTCCGCACAATGCCCTGCTTGCCCATATGCCGGTCACTTCGGTAATGCGAATGCGCCTGGCCGGCATGCGGTACTTCTTTTCCTCGCTAGGCGGCCTGATTGTCGCGACGCAGGTCGCGCCTCAATTTGTTGGGAACGATAGCAGCTCGGTTCGAGATTCGCTCATGAACATGGCGGCTGTAGCAGCAGTCATACTATGCCTGACTGTCTGGCAGAGTCTGGGTCCGTCTCGGCTCGCGATGGCGGAACGGGGCCTTGGGCAAGAGGCTCTTAGTCCGGGTAAATTCCTCCGCGCCATTATCAAAAACCGGAACGCCGTATTGTATCTTGCGTTGGCCGGGCTATTTGCCGCTACCACGCCACTCTTTGCCAAGGTTCTGCCCTTTTGGCTGCAATATGTGAGGCAGGAACCCAACCTCCTGCCCGCGCTGCTTGCTACCCTGACGATCGGTCAGCTGGTGGCTATGCCGGTATGGACGATCCTACTGGCTCGCGCAAAATCCCATTCCATCGGGCTGATCACCCTGACTGGGCTCGCGATGACGTTGCTCGCCGCGTTCTGGCTGAAGGACAGCTCATTGACGCTGATCGTTCTGGCTACCGGGTTCGTCGGATTTTTCCTCGGCGGTGCAATCCAGATTATCTGGGGTCTGGCGGGTGAAGTCGCCGACCAGATCGCTGCGCAAGCCCTGGTCCGGGTTGACGGCGGACTGCTTGCCTTTCTGACCCTCGTTCAAAAGGCTGCCATTGGTCTCGGTGCCGTCTTCGTCGGCCTCGCTCTTGAAAGGAGCGGATTTGAATCAGGGATGACGCAAGGCTTGCCTGCCATCCAGATGATCGAAGCTCTTAGCCTGCTGGTACCGGCCGGCGGGGCAGCGGCGGCGACTTTCCTCTTCCTGCGTCTCAGCAGAGGGCTCCGTCAGAAATAAAGATGTTCGAGCGGCATAGAGGCAGCGCCGAACAGCGTGGCCTCGCCGGGTGCTTCAGCCGCCAGTATTTCAGGCACCGGTCGACGGACGCCCCATCGCGG
>JBBATT010000042.1:0-11739 GCA_040398605.1 Chakrabartia sp. | reverse complement strand
GGCGCTATTCCCCCATCTCTATCGCGATCTTCCGATGTCCTCTGTTGGCGCCATCCGGCACGCCTGACGGCGAAACCGCATTTGAGTAATCTCAGTAGAGGCTTTTCCTGCGCGCTCCTAATCCTTGGGTGACGCCCAAGGTGATAAGCAATTGGCCACCATAATAAAGCGCCCAGATCGCGACACCGGCAATGGCCGACCCCGCAAGCGGACCCATTTCTGCAAAAATGAGTAGGTCCGAGGCGACGAACATCACGGCGCCAAGGCCTGTGCGATAGCGAGAGAACCGGCTCATCCAAGCACTTCCGGCCATGAGGCCCAGCAACAGGGCATACCCCGTCACATCCGCGGCGTGGGTCAAGCTCCAGGCAATGACAGGTGTTGCGATCGCCAGCAGCACACCCAAAGCACGCTGCGACGCTGCAAGGTTTGGGCGCCCGTTCCGCCGATAGAGAAGGATCGCAAGGATATGGCCGAACGCGAACGATACGGCGCCTGAGGTGAAAGCGACATCGAGCAGCACATCCCCCAGCGCCCCAAAAGCCATCACCCCGGCCAACATCACGCCATCGCTTGATCTCGCCCGCAATAGGGCAAACACTGCGAGCAGTGCGACGCCTGTGCCTTTCCAAACGATGGCCATTGGGCTCTGCAGATCGGCCACAACCACCCATAAATAGCTGACCCCGGCGAGCATTGATCCCCAGAGACACAATTTCATCAATGTCGTGTTCGGCCCCATAAATCCCCCTTGGCGCAAGACTGCACTGCAGACACCTTCTCTGTCCAGTGGAACAAGGAAAAGCTCTTGCGCGTTATCAAGGGCATGCACGTTCCCCAAAACGCTTTTGTCCTCGTCGCCGATGGTCGTAAATGGATATTATTTCGCAACGATGGCGTTGGAAATGAGATTTCCCTGCGCGCGGATAGCCATGAAGAGCGCCAAGATCGCAAGGATAGCGAGATAAAATCAGACGCTCCTGGCACGCAGCACCAGCGCTTCGGATATGCGCACCCCGCCATAGAGGAAACCGACTTCCACCAGCAGGAGGAAGACCAGTTCGCCAACGACATCGCAGCGATGATGAAGGTGCGCTCACAAGCGAGTGACTTTGGCCACCTCATTGTCATCGCTCCACCCCATACGCTCGACACCTTGCGCGCAAAGTGGCATGAAAACGTTGCCACCCGCATCATCGGTGAAATCCCCAAGGACCTGACCGATCATCCGGCCAAGGATATCGAAGCCCTGCTGACAGCAGAAACCGACCCGCCGGGGTAGATGGCCCTCCCCCTTCTTGCACCCTCTCGCCATCGGCGCGCAGATTGCCTAGAGGCGCTGCATGACACATCAGGTTCACATCATAGGCGGCGGCCTCGCCGGTTCTGAAGCGGCATGGCAACTCGCTGAAGCGGGCATCAAGGTCCGCCTCTCCGAAATGCGCGGCAGTGGGGAAAAGACGGCAGCGCATCAGACCGAAGATCTGGCTGAGCTGGTCTGTTCCAACAGCTTCCGCTCCGATGACGCGGACCGCAATGCTGTCGGCCTGCTCCATCAGGAACTCCGCACGCTTGGTTCGCTGGTCCTGAAATCGGCGGACGCAAACCGCGTGCCTGCAGGATCGGCATTGGCGGTTGACCGTGACGGCTATACAGCGGCGGTCACTGGCGCGATTGAAGCCCATCCCAACATCACGCTGGTGCGCGAACGGGTTGACGCCCTGCCAGAGGGGCCTGCCATCATTGCGACAGGTCCGCTCACCGGCTCCGCCCTTGCAGAGGCAATTGCGAAGGAAACCGGCGAAGACGCCCTCGCCTTCTTCGACGCACTTGCGCCCATCGTCCACCATGAAAGCGTGGATATGGAAACGGCCTGGATGGCCTCCCGCTGGGACAAGGGCGACACCAAGGATTACATTAACTGCCCGATGGACAAGGACCAGTACCTGGCCTTCCACGCAGCGTTGATCTCGGGCGAAAAGAGCGAATTCAAAGAGTGGGAAGCAAACACGCCCTATTTTGACGGGTGCATGCCCATTGAAGTGATGGCGGAGCGCGGTGTTGATACGCTGCGCCATGGCCCCATGAAGCCAGTTGGGCTCGACAACCCCAAGACAGGGCGTTGGCCCTATGCCGTCGTCCAGCTGCGGCAGGACAATGCGCTGGGCACGCTTTGGAACATGGTTGGTTTTCAGACCAAGCTGAAGCATGCTGAGCAGGTGCGCGTCTTCCGCATGATCCCAGGGTTGGAAAATGCTCAGTTCGCCCGTCTCGGCGGGCTACACCGAAACACCTTTATCAAATCCCCCAAGCTGCTGGATGGTTCACTCCGCCTGAAATCCCGGCCCCATATCCGCTTTGCCGGGCAGATCACGGGGTGTGAGGGCTATATCGAGAGCGCCGCTGTTGGCCTGCTCGCCGCGCGCTTCTGGATTGACGAGCTGGGCGGAAACCCCCCGTCCCTACCGCCACTGGAAACCTCGCTCGGCGCGCTGTTGAGCCACATCACCGGTGGCGCAGATGCCGAGACGTTCCAGCCGATGAACGTCAACTTCGGCCTCTTCCCGCCACTGCCTGAAAAGAGCCGGAAGGCCGACCGCAAGCAGCTCTATACTGATCGGGGTCGCGCCGCCTTGGCGGAGTGGCTTTCGCCTCAGGCTTCGACATCCTCGCTTTCAGAGGTGGCCGGCTGAGGAGATGGACTGGCGGGCGGACAATCAGCCCGCGCCGGCTTCGCCTTGCGGATCACGCGCGTCGTGGCGAATTCCCGCCTGTTGAGCACGCCGGATTTGTCGCCATCGGCCTTGGCGAACTTCTCAGACGTCTTGGCTGCATATTCATCGAATGAGATGGTGCCATCGCCATTGGTATCAAGCCGGGCAAAGGCGCGCTGGCGCGTGGACAGAAATTCGGACTTCGCGATCGCGCCGTTTTTATCCTTGTCCGTTCGGTTAAAGCGCTTTTCTTCCTTGGTCGCCTCATCAGCGGCTGGCGCTTTCAAGGCCGTGCGAGAGGCTGCACCCGCCGCCTCAGCAGGCGCTTCCGGCAATGGCACCTGGCTTGCCGCCATTTCCCGCACAAGGAAGAACCCAATCCCCATCAGCACCAACATGGATACCGCACCGCCAAGATACCGCCACATATCGCACCTCTTTGTATGAATGCGACATGATAGTGATTGCCAACGCGCTGTCCAGCTATGACGTCAAGAAGGCGTGGCGGAACGCCCGGAGCAATCGGGCCGGGGAACCGGGGGATCGGCGGTCGGGTCGGGCAAGATCATCCCGTGCAAGGCCAACAAGAACCCGCAGTGCGCGTGGCAGGCCCTTTAGCCGCAGCGGTGCCAATCGGGCGGCACTGGCCCGAACGTCGGCGGCCAACTGCGCGTCGGAACAGTGAAAGGCAAAATCGACGAGGGACCAGAACGCCAGAGACTTGGTTAACTGTGGCGCGTGGAAAACCGATGCAAGGGCCTCTGCACGACCGGAAGCAAAGCGCTCAACCATCGCCAGATTGAGCGGGTCTTCCAACAAGAGGTCCCACGCGTCGGGCAAGGCAGAGAGGATCGAGAGGTCCGCAGGCTCAAACCGCGCTGCAAGCAAGGTCAGGATCGGCTCAGGTGCCGTCGCGCCGCCATTGGCTAAGGCTTCGATCTGTTCGCGCCACCAAGCGAGCCGGATGCGCGCAATCATCGGTTCCCGCACGGTGCGCAGGACATCAGCCAAGGCACTGTCGAGCGCGAACGCCGCCTCCAGCCGAGGCCGCACGGTCGCGCCTGCATAAGCGAGGGAAAGCAACCGATCCGGTTCTTTAACCATTACCACGTGTTAACCGTGCTCTTTCAACCGACGTTAGCCCTGTCTGACGCATAGCCCCTAGTGAACAAGAGTTTCTGGTGGGGCAAGCATGAACATCAACAGGGGCAAGGCTTTGAAAAAAGCACATTATTCCGGCTTCATTGCGCGGATTGCCAAGAATCAGGCCGGTAACGTCATGCCTTTAATGGCAGCGGCTGTTTTTCCGATGGCCGCGATGGTCGGCGGTGCTGTGGACCTTAGCCGCATCTACATGACGCGGACACGCCTGCAGAATGCCTGCGACACAGGCGCACTTGCGGCTCGCCGCGCGATGACCGGCCAGACCCCCACCACGGCCGACATCAACGAAGGCAAAAAGTTCTTCAACTTCAACTTCCCCTCCGGATCCTTCGGGGTCAAAAATCTCCAGAACAATTATGTGCAGGGCACAACCGCCGGCACCATTTCCGGCACAGCATCCGCCGTCGTGCCCGCGTCCGTTATGAAGATTTTCGGACAGGAAGACTTTGACGTTTCAGTCAATTGCTCGTCGACGCTCAACATCCCGAACACGGATGTCATGTTCGTGCTCGATACCTCGGGTTCTATGGCGCAAACGATCAGCGGCGACACCCAATCCAAAATCGCGGCGCTGCGTCAGGCCGTGAAGGATTTCTATACTGAACTAGGCCCGGGTGAAGCCAGTGGGCCAGGCCGAATTCGCTATGGATTTGTTCCCTATTCTTCTGGGGTCAATGTCGGTCGAATTCTGAACCCAAACTGGGTCTTGAACAGCGCAAATTATCGGACGAACGTTCCCACCATTAGCCAAGTGTGGACCTATACCCTTGGATCAGAATCGGCGCTGAGTGCTTGGTCGGCGTGGTCACCTGCAACCATGCCAACCTCGTTCAACACCGCTACTGGCTTTACCGGCTGGGCACTTGTCGGCACGACTGCAGGCAACTTCCTCGCCGTCGGCGGCACGAGCTATCGTTTGCGTCATTTAACGGCCACGACCTCGACTGCCTGCACCGCGACGAACAATCTAGCGAACAGCGCCACAACGATGATCGCTCGAACGGACGTTGCGGGCACCCAGACACCACAGACTTTGCAGTCCACGACGAATGAGCCGGCGACCTATATTGCTCCGACTCCTCCAAGCCAGCAACTCTTAACCCACAACCGGCAGATACCTCAAACGACGACAGGCTATCGCTATCGCTGGCAAAGCGTCAGCGGCACTAACGGGTGTTGGCTGGAACGCGGTAATGGATCTTACACACGCACCCAAACGGCGACGTCGACAAAGTCGATCAGTTGGGCGCAGCGTGATCGGATCGCTGCGTGGACGCAGACAACCGGCGCAATCAATGTCAGCGGCCTGAAAAATGGAACCGGCTGGAATGCCTCGTTCAGTGCGGCGAATACCACATCCTCCACAAGCACTTTCAACGTCTCCGGCATTGGTGCGACGTCACTGGAAATTCCTGGAGCGCAGACAATTTCTTGGCGCGGCTGCATTGAAGAAGCGCAGAGCGTCAACACCATAACCGCGACATCACCAATTGCGATCCCGAGCAACGCCTTTGACATGCAGGTTGATCTGGTGCCGTCGACTGACGCGCAGCGCTGGCGGCCCCATCTTCCGAATTTGGTCTGGGATTCCACGAATGGCCAATGGCAGGGCGATGCGACATGGCAATCAAATGGCTGGGCTGCATGCCCCAGTGCGGCAAGCAAGTTGGGGCAGTATACCGGCGATGTTGTCTCCGGGGTGTCCACAAGATTTGCGAACTATATCGATGGCTTGGCGGTTATCGGCGGGACACAGCATGACATCGGCATGGTCTGGGGGGCACGCATGCTGTCTCAGGACGGGATCTTCGCATCCGAAAACAACGATGCTCAAGCGCCAGGTGGGTTCCAGATTGGTCGGCACATTGTCTTCATGACCGACGGGATGATGGATGCTCGCAACCAGAACTATGGACCATGGGGCATCTCAAGGCTCGATGGGCGCCAAGTTCCGACCAATCAGCTCGACACAGATGATGGGTCAACAGATATGAACGATAAGCATTATCGGCGCATGGAAATGATCTGTAACGCCGCAAAGGCCAAGGGCTACACCGTGTGGGTCGTCGGCTTCGGAATTTCATCCCTTCCGCAGTCTCTCATTAACTGTGCGACTGACAGTGATCATGCAGCCGTCGCCAGCAACTCCACGGCCCTCAAAGCCAAATTCAAAGCGATTGCCGAAACCATCGGCGGCTTGAGGCTCTCGATATGATCCGCATCCGCACCCTTCTCTGCCACCTTCGCTGCAACGAACGCGGCGCTGCTCTTATCGAGTTTGCCTTTGTGGCACCGGTCTTCATTGTCATGGTGATGGGCGCGCTCGACATCGGGTATCGCGTCTACCTGCAGTCGGTGATCACCGGCACGGTCGAAGCCGTGGCCCGCCAATCGGCGGTCGGCGGCATGACGACGACGCAGGTGGACAGTGAAATCGTCCGCAATGTGAAGCTGATCCTGCCGAAAAGCGCGCGCAGCAAGTCATCTACGATCCAGATCACCAAGAAGAGCTATGACAACTTTTCGGCAGTCGGAAACCCGGAGAAGATCACGAGCGATACGGTGCCTGTTGGAATCTACAACGCAGGGGACTGCTATGTAGATGCCAACCGCAACAACACTTATGATGCCAGTGGCGGGTCTACCGGCATCGGCGGCGCGGAAGACGTGATCTACTATCAGGTCGATGTCCAGTTCCCACGCCTCTTCCCAATGGCGGGTCTCCTCGGCTGGAGCACGGAGCAAAAGTCGACCGTTAAAACCATCGTCCGCAACCAGCCATATGGGGCTCAACCGACACCACCTGTGAGATGCAACTAATGACCATCTTCATGACCAAAAGTCCGCAGCTTTCAGGATTTGTTGCCCGGCTCCGTGCAAACACATCCGGCATCGCGATGACAGAGTTCGCTCTGTCGCTCCCCATCCTGATGTCACTGACCTTCGTCGGCATTGAAACGGCCAACTTCACGGTCTCCAACATGCGGGCCAGTCAAATCGCTCTTCTTGTTGCAGATAATGCCGGACGTGTGCGCACCTCCATTGATGAGGCAGACATCAACGAAGTGATGATCGGCGCTCGATTGGCAGGTGAAAGCATGAAACTCGGCGCCCAAGGCCGCATCATTCTATCGAGCCTGGAGCCGAACGGCTTGCCGGCGCCCAATACGGGCCAGATGATCCGCTGGCAGCGGTGCTTTGGCAATAAGAACGTCCAATCAAGCTATGGAGCGCAAGGGGCCGGTTCAACCAACGCAACACTGGCGACGGGCATGGGTCCAGCAGGACGACGAATTCAGGCGATGAATGGCGCGGCCATTATGTTTGTTGAGCTTGTCTATGATTACGAACCCCTGATGACAGACGCATTCTTCCAGCCCCGCACGGTGCGTTACACAGCGGCCTACACCGTTCGAGAACGTGCCTCCAACACGTTGTCGAACCTGCAGAACATGTCAAACGCGCAGAGGCGGCTTTGCACCAACTTCAGCCCGACGTGACCCTTGGGGGTCAGGCGCGGTAGCAGACCTTTCGGACCGACTCGATAACATTGGCTGTCGTCACGAGCGCCAGTTTTTCGAGGTTGTTGGCATAAGGCAGCGGCACATCTATGTTCGTCACGCGGGCGACGGGTGCATCGAGATAGTCAAACCCGTCTTCCATCGCGATGGCCATGATCTCGCTGGAGATAGAACAGCTTGGCCAGCCTTCTTCCACAATGACGAGTCGGTTGGTGCGCGACAGGCTTTCGAGCACGGCGCCCTTGTCCATCGGACGCAAGGTCCGCAGGTCGATCACTTCGGCCTCAATCCCCTCACCCGCCAGCGCCTCGGCGGCGTCAAGCGCAAGCCCGACGCCAATCGAATAGCTGACGATGGTGACGTCCTTGCCCGAACGCATCGTCCGCGCCTTGCCGATGGGGACAATGTGTTCGCCCAACGGAACATCAAAGCTGCGCCCGTAAACCAGTTCGTTCTCGAGGAAGACAACCGGATCCTGACTGCGGATGGCCGCCTTCAACAGGCCCTTGGCATCAGCCGCATCATAGGGCGCGATCACAACAAGACCGGGAACACTGGCATACCAGGGCGCGTAATTCTGGCTGTGTTGCGCGCCGACACGTGACGCCGCCCCATTGGGGCCACGGAACACAATCGGGCAACGCATCTGGCCGCCCGACATGTAGTTCGTCTTCGCGGCAGAATTGATAATGTGATCAATGGCCTGCATCGCGAAGTTAAAGGTCATGAACTCCACAATCGGGCGAAGGCCGCCCATCGCAGCGCCCGTGCCGATCCCCGCAAAGCCATATTCGGTGATCGGCGTGTCGATAACGCGCTTTGCCCCGAATTCGTCGAGCAAGCCCTGCGTGACCTTATAAGCGCCCTGATATTCCGCGACCTCTTCCCCCATCACAAAGACGCGGGGATCGGACCGCATTTCTTCCGCCATAGCGTCCCGCAGCGCTTCCCGCACGGTCAGGCGAATGGTTTCACCGCTGGTGTCAGAGACGGTCGCAGGTGCCAAAACTGGCGCTGCGACCTGAGGTGCTGCCGGCGGCGCTTCTGGCGCGGCGACGGCTGCCAGTGCGGCTTTGGGCGCGGCTTTGGATGCGGCCTTCGGCGCGGCGCTCTCACCCTCACCCACGATGGTGGCGATGACGGTGCCGACCTTCACATTGTCGGTTCCCGCTGCAATGAGGATTTCGCCGACCGTGCCTTCGTCCACGGCTTCAAATTCCATCGTCGCTTTGTCGGTTTCGATTTCCGCAAGGATATCGCCAGAGCGCACGGTGTCCCCCGCCTTGACGAGCCATTTGGCGAGCGTGCCTTCTTCCATCGTGGGGGAAAGCGCGGGCATTTTCAGTTCAGTTGCCATCAGTAGCGCTCCACCAGCACATCAGTATAGAGTTCGGAAGGATCAGGTTCCGGCGAGGTTTCGGCAAAATCTGCCGCCTCATTGACGATGCTGCGGATCTCCTTGTCGATGGCTTTCAATTCTTCCTCGGTGATGCCCGCGGCTTCCAGATCGTGCTTCATGCCCTCGATCGGATCAGACTTTTCACGGACCTGCTGAACTTCCTCGCGCGACCGGTACTTGGCCGGGTCTGACATGGAGTGGCCACGATAACGATAGGTCTGCGCTTCAAACACAACCGGGCCATTGCCAGCGCGGACGAAGTCAATCGCGGCTTGCGCAGCGCCACGCACCTCAAGGACGTCCATGCCATTGCAGACCATGCCCGGAATGCGGAAAGCCTCACCACGGCGCCAGAAGTGCGTTTCAGCGCTCGACCGGTCCACTGCTGTGCCCATGGCGTAGCGGTTATTTTCAACCACGAAGATGATCGGCAACTTCCAAAGCGCGGCCATGTTGAAGGCCTCATAGACCTGGCCCTGGTTCGCTGCCCCGTCGCCGAAATAGGCAACGCAGATGCCGCCATCTTCGTTGTATTTATGCGCAAAGGCGAGGCCTGCACCCAGCGGCACCTGCGCGCCGACGATGCCGTGACCACCGTAGAATTTATGATCGACCGAGAACATATGCATCGATCCGCCCTTGCCGCGCGAAATGCCGGCTTCTCGGCCCGTCAATTCAGCCATCACTAATTTGGGGTCGATCCCGCACAACAGCATATGGCCATGGTCGCGGTAGCCGGTGATGACGCTGTCTTTGTCAGTCAGTGCGGTCTGGATGCCGGCCGCGACGGCTTCTTGGCCGATATAGAGGTGGCAGAAGCCCCCAATGAGGCCGAGGCCGTAGAGCTGGCCTGCCTTTTCCTCAAAACGTCGAATGAGGAGCATTTCGCGATATAGCCGCAGCAATTCATCTCGGTTTGCCGAATGCCGCTTCGGCTCTGCCGGTTTTGCGAGTTGCTCGGTCGGCGCTTTCTTTGTTGCTGCCTTGGCCAAGTGGAAACCTTCCTCGATCCTGGGGAGAATTGGAACCAAGCCTATAAGCAGCATTCGAGCCCTGCGGCAACGCCGCGCGCAACCTTTTTGACGCTACGGAAACGAATGCAGCCGCTCAATGGAGCGGAATGATGACCTCATCGGGGTGTGCAAGGCCAAGTTCGCGGCGCACAAGTTCATCAACCAGATCAGGATTGGCGCGTTTCGGGTCGAGCAGTACGACGCGGTTCGCCACTTCGGCCTTTTCCTTTTGAAGCAGCGCCAGTTCGGCCTGCCGCTTCTCCAGCATCTGCCGGTATTCAAAGCCGGCCAGCACCCCATTTGCTCCAAACAGGGCGTAACCACCAAAGAAGGCAACGATGATCATGGCAAAAGCCGGCGTGGCCGCCGACCGAAGCATGTTCCAAAGATTTCTCGCCCTCTTCATGCAGGCCCTTGAATCACAAGCGATTCAAGCGGTCAACCCCGACTGGTCGTAAAAACGACTCCGTTGATCAAAAAATCGACCGTCCAGCGTAGCGGGCAATCGGTCCGAGCTCTTCTTCGATCCGGATCAGTTGGTTATACTTGGCGAGCCGGTCGGAACGCGCCAGGCTGCCTGTCTTGATCTGTCCGCAATTGGTGGCGACCGCAAGGTCGGCAATTGTGGCGTCCTCGGTCTCACCTGAGCGGTGCGACATCACCGAGGTGTACCGGGCACGGTGTGCCATATCGACCGCCGCCAGCGTTTCCGTCAGCGTCCCAATCTGGTTGACCTTAACGAGGATCGAATTCGCCAACCCTTCGTTAATGCCGTCATGCAAGCGCTTGGGATTGGTCACAAACAGGTCGTCGCCAACCAGCTGGCAAGACGCGCCGATCTTGTCAGTCAGATACTTCCAACCTACCCGGTCATCTTCGCCCATGCCGTCTTCAATCGACTTGATGGGATATTTGGCGGCCAGTTGCGCCAGATAATCAGCATGTTCTTCGGGCGAAAGCACGCGACCTTCGCCTTCAAGGTGATATTTTCCATCTCTGAAATATTCAGTCGATGCACAATCGAGCGCGAGGACAACATCGTCGCCGGGCCGATAACCCGCTGCTTCAATGGCCTGCATGATGAAATCGAGCGCGTCAGAAGCAGAGGCAAGGTTTGGGGCAAAGCCGCCTTCATCCCCAACAGCCGTCGCCAAGCCCTTGTCGTGCAGCTTCTTTTTCAGCGTGTGGAAGATTTCAGAGCCCATACGGACGGCATCGAAGATGGTGTCCGCGCCAATGGGCATGACCATGAATTCCTGAAAATCGATCGGGTTGTCGGCATGCGCGCCACCGTTGATGATGTTCATCATCGGAACGGGCAACACATGGGCCGAAACACCGCCCACATAGCGATACAACGGCAAACCACGGGAATCAGCTGCCGCTTTGGCCGTCGCAAGACTGACGCCCAGAATCGCGTTGGCCCCAAGATTGGCCTTATTGTCGGTGCCGTCGAGCGCGATCATGGACTCATCGACTTCACCCTGATCTTCTGCGTCCATCCCGAGCAAGGCGTCGGCAATGGCGCCGTTCACATTATCGACGGCGGACTGAACACCCTTGCCGAGCCATTTCGATGTATCGCCATCCCGCTTTTCAACAGCTTCATAGGCGCCCGTCGAAGCGCCCGATGGGACCGCCGCACGCCCAAAGCTGCCGTCTTCCAGAAGGACATCAACTTCTACGGTCGGGTTACCCCGGCTATCAACAATCTGGCGGGCATGGATATCGAGGATGGCCGTCATTATATGAGTCTCCGAAGCTGCTTGGCGGTATGGGCAAGGGCCTCTATCTGTCAGGCAGCAACAGCGCAACCATGAGGAAACGGATCGACATGGCCACGACAGACGACGCCCCAAAAAGGCCCGCTGCAAAGCCTGGTACGGAGTGGGCGGCAAAACGCCCGGTGGCTCGTAAAGCGCCTCCGG
>JBBATT010000041.1:0-11739 GCA_040398605.1 Chakrabartia sp. | reverse complement strand
CCAGTGTCATCGCCCCGACAAGTGGGGAGGACCGCGGCATCGCGAGGAAGTTGATGAAGACGGCCAGGCCCAAAAGCCCGAAGATGATCGACGGGACTGCGGCAAGGTTGTTGATCGAGACTTCGACGATGTCCGTCCAGCGGTTCCGCGGCGCGAACTCTTCAAGATAGACGGCGGCGAAAACGCCCATGGGCAGCGCGAGGGTGATCGTGACGATCATCGTCAGCAATGAGCCTTTGACAGCACCCCAGACGCCCGCCGTCTCTGGCTCGGTTGAATCCGATCCGGACAGGAAGGCCCAGTCAATGCCGCCAAGCCCGCCGATCAGCATCGTACCGATCAAGAAGACCAGAAACGCCATCGATAGACCGACCGCGGATAGGCCGAGCAGCTTGAAACGGCGCTCTGCCGCGTAACGTTTGGCGAGGCGCTTCTCCGCGTCGGGAGACTGCCAGTTGTTGGCGGGATTACTCATAAGCCTCCCGGAAGCGCTTCACGACGCGCAGCGCGATGATGTTAAGAATGAGGGTCACGACAAAGAGCACGAGGCCCAACGCAAATGCCGAAAGCGTCTTGGCGCTGTCAAACTCCTGATCGCCCGTCAGCAATTGCACGATCTGGAAGGTGACTGTGGTCATGCTCGCAAAGGGATTGGCGGACAGGTTCGCCGCAGCACCTGCCGCCATGACGACAATCATCGTTTCCCCGATGGCGCGGCTGATGGCGAGCATGACGCCCGCGACAATCCCCGGCAATGCTGCGGGAATGAGGACTTTCTTGATCGTTTCCGAACGGGTTGCCCCCATAGCGAGAGACCCGTCGCGCATGGCCTGTGGGACTGCGGCAATGCTGTCATCCGCCATCGAAGAAACGAACGGGATGATCATGATGCCCATAACAAGGCCGGCGGCCAACGCGCTTTCCGTAGATGGATTGCTGACCCCGATCATCACAGCAAATTCGCGGACCAGCGGGGCAACCGTGAGTGCGGCGAAATAGCCGTATACGACGGTTGGAATGCCAGCGAGGATTTCCAGCATCGGCTTCATCCACCGACGCACGTCGGGATGGGCATATTGCGTTAGATAGATCGCACTCATCAGGCCCATCGGAATGGCGACAATCATCGCGATAATCGCCCCGATGAAGATGGTGCCCCAGAATAAGGGGACCGCGCCGAAGCTGCCATTGGCCGGGCTCCAATGCGTCCCGAAGATAAACTCAAGCGGGCTGACCTTGCTGAAGAAGATGCCCGATTCAAACAACAGCGACGCGATGATGCCGACGGTCGTCAGAACAGCAAGGAGTGATGCCGCAAGCAGAAGAACGAGGACGACGCGCTCCACCTTCGTGCGGGCCTGGAATGAGGCCGACAGCCGTGTGTAGCCAAACCCGCCGCCCGCAAATGCCAGCAACAGGGCGAGCACTGCGCCCATAAAGCCGAATTTCGACTTGGCAGCGATGACCGCCGGAACCAGCTTTTCGGCGTCGGGATTAAAAGCAATCGCGGCCGGATTATTGGCAAGTGAATAGGCTTCTGAAAGGATCGCATTGCGTTCCAGATCAAACGCCGGAAGGCTCGCCGCAGCGGGGTCTGCCATGACGGCTGAATAGATAAGGCCGGGGGAGATTGCCCCCCAGATGACAACCCCTGCCAGAGCGGGCAGCATGATCCACAGGGCCAGATACCACCCATGATGGCTGGGCAGCGAGTGAAGGGCGTTGCGTCCGGTGTTGAGCTGCTGCGCCTTGGCTTTGGCGACCAGCCATCCAATCAGACCGAGCCCTGCAATCAGAACCAGTAGAGTCAGGGGTGTCATGTCAGATCCGTCTTAGTTCAGAAGCGACGGATC
Organism: Chakrabartia sp.; assembly: GCA_040398605.1. Taxonomy (GTDB): domain Bacteria; phylum Pseudomonadota; class Alphaproteobacteria; order Sphingomonadales; family Sphingomonadaceae; genus Aquisediminimonas. The sequence goes on along the minus strand of JBBATT010000041.1, from coordinate 9,886 downwards.
GAGCGGCGTCATGGTTTTGGCGACTTCGGCGTTGATCTTCCTCACGTCTTCAGGTGCAATGACCATGCCCTTCTTCTTCAGATAGCCATCTGGACCCCAAGCGTTCGAAAATTCGATCGCGAAGTCCTTCATGCCCTTGATCGCCTTCAGATGCGCGGCCTTCAGGTAGATGTAGAGCGGGCGGGCGCCGGGGTAGGAGAAGTCCGAAACCGTCTGATAGGTCGGCGCAACGCCATTCATCGGTATACCCTTCAGCTTGTCCATATTCTCTTCCAAGAAGCTGAAGCCAAAGATGCCGATCGCTTTTGGGTTTGCGGCGATCTTCTGGACGATCAAATTATCATTCTCACCGCCTTCAACATAGGCGCCGTCCTCACGCACCTTGGTGCAGATGGCTTTGTGCTTCTCTTTGTCGCTGTCCAACAACGCGCCCATGGCAGGGTCACTGTCGCAGCCCTTGGTCAAGATCAATTCGGCCAACGCGTCGCGCGTCCCGGATGTCGACGGCGGACCGTAGACAATGATGGGAATCGCAGGAAGGGCGGGGTTTACATCTGCCCAAGTCTTGGCCGTGTTCGGCTTGCCGAACGGCGTGGCCGCGAGCGCCTTATAAACGTCTGTGGGCGTCAGCTTCATGTTGGCGCCGCCCGAAGCTTCCGCAAAAGCGATGCCATCCAGCCCGACCTGAATTTCCACAACGTCCTTCACGCCATTCTTGGCGCAGCTTTCATATTCTGAGGCCTTCATGCGGCGCGATGCGTTGACGATGTCGGGGTGCGATGCGCCGACGCCTGCGCAAAACAATTTGATCCCCGAACCCGTGCCCGTCGATTCGATCACCGGTGATTTGATGCCGGTTTTGGCAACAGCTTCCGCAACGGCGGTCGCAAAAGGATAAACAGTGGAAGACCCGACAATGCGCACGAAATCACGGGTGTCCGTGTTGCCGCCACCGGCGCCACCGCATGCTGAAAGCGCAAGCGATGAAGCGGCGAGAATCGCCAGCTGGGGAACAAAGCGCATTGGAAAGAGTCTCCTGTTCGAGTCGTCAGCGGAATATGTCAGTTGATTGACGGTATTGTGACAAGGCTTCAAGCGGGTGGAAATATACATGTTGCGGTTGTCCCATGGCCGACCCGACTCACGATGTCGAATCGCCCCCGGTGGCGTTCCACAATATGTTTGACGATGGAAAGGCCAAGGCCAGTGCCACCGACCTGCCGCGACCGCGCCGCATCTGCGCGGTAAAACCGTTCGGTCAGTCGCGGCATATGCTCGGGCGCGATGCCGTCCCCTTCATCGGCGACCGAAACGCTGATCCAGCCGGTCTGCCCCTGTTCCAGAGACACCCGGATGTGCCCGTCTGTGGCTCCATATTTGAAGGCGTTTTCAACAAGATTACGCAGCACTTGCGCCAGTTGCCCCTGATCTCCCAGCATTGGCGCCGTTTCAACATTGGTTGAGAATGTCACGCGATCCTGGTCTGCCACCTCACCCACACACAGACGGGCAATGGCGACAAGGTCCACTTTGTCAGTGGGCTGCTGGTGCTTGACGGCCTCAATGCGGGAGAGCGACATCAAATCTTCGACCAGTCCCTGCATCCGCTGGGCTTCTTTGCCGATAATGCCAAGGAACCGGTTGCGCGTGGCGGGGTCATCTCCGGCCTTTGGGTCCGTGAGCGTTTCCACATAGCCAAGGATGGCCGCCAAAGGCGTGCGCAGCTCATGACTGGCATTGGCGACAAAGTCGGCATGGGCCCGCGCCACGCTGGCCTGCACCGAAAGGTCGGTCAGCATCAGGAATTGCTGGCCATCGGACAGAGCGTTGCACTGAACTTCCCAAATGCTGCCGGATGTAGACAGGCCAGTGACGCGGACAGACCCGTTACGGCCCGACGTGATCAGCGCCAGCACATCCGGATGGCGCAGGGCCAAGCGGACATCCTGCCCTTGAACATGCGCGCCGAACAGAGAGACAGCAGGGGGATTGGCATGCCCGATCCGTCCATCCCTCAGCAAAAGTGAAGGTGGGTCCAGAAGATCAAGCAGCTCAATCGCTGCTGCAGGCAAAGGGGCATCACGCATCGGCATTCCCTAGAGGGACAGTTGGTTACTGTCAGTTATTAGACAGACTGTGCCTTTTGCAGCATCTCGCCCATCTTCTGATGGAGCATATTGACCGCCTTTAATGGCCGGACCATGACTTTGAAGTTGGTGATGAGGCCATCGTCATTCCAGGTGATCATGTCGATGCCATCGATGGAGATCCCGTTGATTTCCGCGTTGAACTCAAGGATCAGGCTGTTCTTGCCCTCCCATTCGCCAACATAGTGGAAGCCAGTATCGCCAAACACCAAGCCCGCGCTCGCCAGATACTTGAGCGTGATCGGCTTGCCCCGCTGTGGCGTGTGGACAACCGGGCTTTCAAAAACGGCATCCTCATGCAGCAAGGCGCCAAGTGCGGATTCATCGCTCGACAGGGCAACCGCGTGCCATTTCTTCGACATTTCGGCAGGTGTCATTCTCAATACCCCAAGTTGAGATCAACCAGCGGCTCCAGCGGCTGGCCGGCGTGATAGCGGTGGAGGTTCTTGAGGAAGCGTTCCACCGCACGTGCAAACATCTTGTCCTGCGCACGGCCGGACAGATGCATGGTGACATGTGCGTTATCGAGCGTCCAGAGCGGATCATCCGACGGCAGCGGCTCCGGCTCAGTTACGTCGAGAAACGCCTCGGCAATCTTCTTTTCGTTGAGCGCGGTCATGAGCGCCTGCTGATCAATGACCGAACCCCGCGCGACATTCACGATCCGCGCCGACGTCTTCATGGCGGCCAGTTCGTCCGCCCCGATCATCCCATCCGTCTCCGGCGTGGCGGGCACCGCAAGGACAATCCAGTCAAATTCAACCAGCCGCGCGCGCCAGTCATCCGGCCCAAGCGTGTTCGGTCCGGGCGTCCGGCGCACCACGGTGACATCGACGTTGAAGGGTTTCAGACGCTCTTCAACCAGCTTGCCGATCGCGCCATAGCCAAGCAGCAGCGCCTTTGATCCGTAAAGCTCCACCTTGCCCGGACTGTCGAGCAGCCATTCATGCCGGTCCTGCGCGCGCACCACTTGCCGATAGCCTTTGGCCATGGTGAGCATGCCCATGACGACATATTCAGCGATGGTGATGGCGTTGATGCCGACGCCGTTGGTGACCTGCACCTTGCGCTCTTTGAGCAGGTCCAGCGGCAGATGATCGAGCCCGGCATAGATGGAGTTCAGCCATTTCAGCTTCTCTGCCCGCTTGATCGCTTCGACCATTGGCGGCGTATAATCCATGTCAAACCAGCCGATTTCGGCTTCGGGGGCGAGTGCATGCATCTCCTCCACCGAGGCATAAAAGCGCGCATCCACCCAGTCGGGCAGAAGCGGCGTGATCATGGGCTTTAGCAATGCTGTCAGCACGACGGTGGTCATTTTTCTCTCCCTATTTGGCCCCTCCGACATCGCTCCGCGATGCCACCTCCCCATCGCAAGTCGATAGGGAGAATAAGCGGAGAGTTCTATCTCTCCAATGACTTGCATTGGGGAGGTGGCAGCCCAAAGGGCTGACGGAGGGGCCTTTCTGAAATGTGTAAGGCGTTCTTCAATTACAGCAACTATTCGATCCGCTGTCTCCACAGCATCGCGCATCACGTCAACAGCCGGAATGCGCATGGTGTCGATTTTATGAGCGGCGAGCCACGCGTCGCGCGCGGCATCCCGCTCTGGTCGGTCATCCGTGTCATGGGCATAGCCATCAATTTCGATGGCCAGATTGGCCTTCGCGCAGAAGAAATCGAGGATGAACGGCCCTGCCGGGTGCTGCTTGCGGAATTTGTGACCGCCCGGCGATGTGCGCAGGATTTGCCAGAGGAGGTATTCGGGTTTGCTGAGGGTGCGGCGAAGCTGCTTTGCCCTACGCACAGACTTTTGCGGCTTTTCTGGACGCATCGCTTGCCCCTCCGTCAGCCCTGCGGGCTGCCATTCCAGTGCTCACCGGTCCCCCAGACCGGTTGCGCGCTTCATCCCCAATGCAAGTCATTGGGGAGATTAAGCGCCAAACCCGTTCTCCCCATCGACTTGCGATGGGGAGGTGGCAGTTGCGGAGCAACTGACGGAGGGGCCTTCTCAGACCTCAATCCGCCAATCCCACCCCAGTGGATCGCCGTCCATCACCTCAACCCCCTTGGCGATAAGTTCATCCCGGATGGCATCAGAAGCTGCGAAGTCCTTGTTGGCGCGCGCTTCCTTGCGGCGGGCAAGGGCGGCTTCGATGTCGCCTTCGGTGATCGTGGCGGCCGTGGGGTGTATGCGGAGTTCCGAACGGCCTATCTCCAAAAGCCCCAACCCGAGCACCTTATCCATTTCCTCGACAAGATGCCTTCTCAAGGATGCGGGGCCGGTTTTCTTGTCCAGCGCCTGCTCCAAAAGAATTAAGGCTCTTGGCGTGTTGAGGTCATCCGAGATTGCCTCGACGAAGCTATCAAGAATCAGTTTTGCTTGAAGAACAATCTTAGTGTCTGGAGCGGGAGCGTTGTCGTCACGGATTAAATGAACCCCCATCACCATCCGCTTCAGCCGCGTGAGCGCCGCTGCCAGATTGTCCCAACTAAACTCCAACTCACTGCGGTAATGCGCCTGCAGGCACATGAGGCGATAGGCGAGCGGGTGGAAGCCTTTGTCGATCAGCAACTGGACGCGTAGAAACTCGCCGGACGATTTGGACATCTTCCCCGTGCGGTCGACGAGGAAGTTGTTGTGCATCCAAAAGCGCGCGCCGCTATGGTCTGAATGGCAGAACGCTTGGTTCTGCGCGATTTCATTCGGGTGGTGGATTTCGCGGTGGTCAATGCCGCCGGTGTGGATGTCGAATGGAAAGCCGAGCAGATCGCCGGACATAACCGAGCATTCTAGGTGCCAGCCCGGCGCGCCTTTGCCCCAGGGGCTGTCCCATTCCATCTGCCGTTTTTCACCCGCAGGCGTCTTGCGCCAAATCGCGAAGTCTGCCGCGTGGCGCTTGCCCTCAACGGCCTCGATGCGGCCTTCGCCATCCTCGGTCTGCGCACGGGCCAGCGCGCCGTAATTGGCAACGGTGGAGGTGTCGAAATAGAGGCCGCTCTCTAATTCATAGCAATGCTTGTCTGCGATGCGCGTCGCGAATTCGATCATCTGCGGCACATAGTCGGTGGCGATGGACCATTTGGCGGGCTGGCGAATGTTGAGCGCCTTGATGTCGGCCCAATAGGCTTCGGTATAATGCTTCGCGATCTCCCAGATGGATTGCGCTTTTTCCGCCGCCATCCGTTCCATCTTGTCCTCGCCCGCATCGGCGTCGTCGGTCAGGTGGCCGACATCGGTGATGTTGATGACGTGGGTGAGTTTGTAGCCCTTGTAACTGAGCACGCGGCCGAGCGTGTCGGCAAATACATACGCGCGCATATTGCCGATATGCGGATAGTTATAGACCGTCGGCCCACAGGTGTAGACGCGCGCCTCCGGCGGTTGAGCCGGATCACCTGGAACCCCGGGGTGGACGGGCTGGAATTCTTCCAGCTGGCGGGTCAGGCTGTTGAACAGCTTTAGGGGCACGGCGTCAGTCATGGCCTGCCTCCTAAGCGGCGTGGCCTTTTGGGGCAAGATGGGCGTGATCCTATCGCGGGAGGATGGCGACGCGGCCCTGATGGGTGATGACGTCCAACGGCATGTCGAAGGCGGCTTCCAGCGTCGCGGGGGTCAACACCTCTGGGCACGGCCCAAACGCGATGGCGCGGCCGTCTTTCAAGATGAGGAGATCATCGGCCATGCGCGCCGCTGCGTCCAACTGGTGGAGGACGACCAGCACGCCTTTTCCGGCGTCTGCTGCCGCGCGCATCAGGCGGAGTACATCCTGCTGGTGCGGCGGGTCCAGATTGGCGAGCGGTTCATCGGCGAGGATCCAGTCGGTCTCCGCTGCCAGCACACGGGCAAATTTGGCGCGGGCTTTCTCCCCACCGGAAAGCGTGTCGACCGTGCGGTCGGCAAGGCCTGCGACGTCTGTCTGTGCCATAGCCGCGTTGATCGCGACCTCATCGCCCGGCGAGAGCGCCGCAAAGGGGGAGCGATGCGGGAGGCGACCAAGCGCCACCAGTTCGCGCACCGAGAGCGCCCAAGCGGGCTGGCCGTTTTGCGGCAGATAACCGATCCGCCGTGCGCGTTCTGGAAGAGAGAGTGCAGCCAAGCTTTGCCCATCAAGGATGATCTGCCCAGCGGACGGTTTCACCAGTCCGGCAATGGCGCGCAACAGGCTGGTCTTTCCCGCGCCATTTGCGCCGAGAATGGCCGTCACCCGACCGCGCTGAAGGTCAAGCGTCACGGCATCAAGCACGCGCCGACGGCCAAGGTCGACCGAGAGGTTTTCGGTCCGGATCATGACGGGTCGCGTCGCATTCGGGCGAGCAACAGGAAGAAGAAGGGCGCGCCGATGGCGGCCATGGCGATGCCGAGCCTGACTTCACCGGGGCCGGGGATGAGCCGCACGGCGCTGTCCGCCGCCAGCGTCAGGATCGCGCCGCCAATGGCTGAGGGGATCAGGGTCGCGGACGGACGTTCCCCCACGATCCGGCGCATGAAGTGCGGCACGATTAGCCCGACAAAGCCGACCACACCCGTCACCGCCACGGAGGCGCCGACGGCCAGCCCGGTGCCAAGCGCGATGATCCAGCGCAGCCGGTCCGGGTCGACACCCATGGAACGGGCGGCATCCTCGCCCAATGTGAGGGCATCCAGCGACCGGCCGGTCAGCAGGAGGATGACGCTGCCCAACGCCATGAAGGGCAACGCGCGGGCGACGTCGTCCATCGTCCGGTCGGTTAGCGCGCCCATCAGCCAGGCGACGATCTCGCTCGTCGCAAAGGGGTTGGGCGCCATGCTGATGAGTAGCGCGGTCAGCGATCCGGAGAGCGTCGCCAGCACCATACCCGCCAGGATGAAGCCCAAAGGCCCGCCGCTCCGTCCGGCCAGCGCCACGAGCAACGCCACGCTGATCGCCGCCCCCGCCATCGCAAAGCCGAACATGGCAAGGCCACTCACGCCGAGCAGGATCGCGATGACGCCACCGAGCGCTGCGCTGGATGACACACCTACCACCGTCGGGTCGGCGAGCGAGTTGCGCAAATAGCCTTGCAGGACCGCCCCCGACAGGCCGAGCACTGCGCCGACACAGGCACCAAGGATGGCACGGGGCAGGCGCAGTTCCGCCATGATCCAACCATTTGCCGTGTCCGCAAACCAGTCCGCCGGGCCAATCCAGACCTTGCCCGCCGCAAGCGAGCAGAGGAAGGCGAGGCCGATCAGAGCGATGAGGAGAAGGGTTGGCCGTTTCATGCCGCCGACCTCAATACACGCATCGCCTCTATGATGGTCGGGCCGCCGCAGAAGAGCAGCTTGTCCGGAAAGGACACAATGCGCGTCCGTCCTTCGAGATGTCGCAAGATGCGCTGCCGTGCGGCCAATGCCCGCGCATCCTCTCCCTTGGCCGTCGCCGGCATGAAAATGATGTCTGGCGGACGTCGCACCAAGGTTTCGAGCGGCAGGACATCCCATTGCTGGAGGCCGTAACGCGCGCTCGCATTCATAAAGCCTGCACGGGCGAGCAGTTCATCCTGCAATGTGCCTTTGCCCGCGACGAAGCCGCCGGTTTGCCAGATGATGGCGCTGTGCTTGGGCGGACCGGACGCTGGCTTGGCGGCGCGCGCAATGGCAGCGGCAAGGCGCGTTCCAGCAAGGGGTTGGCCGACGGCGGTGGCGACGTCCTGCACTTGCGCGATGCTGTCCGCAACCGTTGCCGGCACGCCGAATGTTTTCATCGGGACGCCAGCTTTGGCCAGTGCCGCATTAGTGCCGCTGCTCGCCAGATTGCCGGTGAGCAGCAGACGGGGCTTGGCCGCAATGATCTCTTCCGCGGTCACGCCGAGCGCAGGGCGCGCGCGGGCCCAATCGAGCGGGGCCGTCGCGCTTGCAGGGTCATGAGACCAACTGCTGACCGCCGCCACGCTGTTGGGTGCGACATCTGCGAGGATCGCGTCTATGCACGGATTGTTCGATACGATCCCCCCGGGCGCAACCTCCGGCCCGCCGCTGCATCCGGCGAGACACAACAGAGCGGGCCAAAGGCGGCGCATCAGAAGGTCGCCCGCACACCGACATGCGCGGTGCGGCGATAGGCGCCATAACCGCTCACCGTTTCGTAACGTGCGTCAATCAAATTCTCGACCCGGCCATAGAGTTCGAGCGTGTTACCGATGGGGAGGGATGCGCGCAGGCCGACCAGTGCATAGCCATCCAGCGCCGTCCGGGCGAAGGTTTCAAAATCGGTGTCCGCACTGTCACTCGCCAGCCGGAGTGTCGCCCCGATGCGCGCGCCAAAGGGCGTTGTCCAATCAATGTCCGCCGCCAGATTGTGTCGCGGGCGACGCACGAGAACACGGCCGGTCGTCCGGTCTTCGGTGTCGAGCAGCGTGTAGTTGACGGTCAAGCCAAGTGTGTTGCTCGGGCGCATTTCTATCGATGTTTCAAGGCCCTTGGCGCGGGTACTGTCGACATTGTCATAAGTGCCGTCGGCCCGGTTCGTGCAGATGCCTGTCGTCTGTCCAAAGCAGGAGATGAAGTCGATCTGGTTGCGCGTGTCGCGCTGGAACAGTGTTGCCGAAAGGATGAGGCGACCCTCCAGCAATTTCTGTTCGACACCCAGATCATAGCTTTGCGCGCTTTCGGGCTTGAGCGTGACATTGCCGTAAAAGCTGTAGAGCTGGAACAGCGTCGGCGCCTTAAACCCTTCGCCATAAGCGGCGCGGATCGAGGTGCCACGGCCCGCGCGCCAGACCATGTTGGCCGACATCGTCGTGCGCGTGCCGAAGGTGGCGTGATCATCGACGCGGGCGCCGCCCGTCAGCGTGACGCGGGAGACGGGGCTGGCGATCAGCTGGAGATAGCCCCCGCTGACATGCGTTTTGTTCTCTGAAAAGCCGTCGCCGATGCGGGACCGTTCATGCTCAGCGCCGAACACGGCGCGCATCGAACTGCTCGCCCGCCAGTCACCGCGATATTCGATCCGCTCAATCCGGCCCCGGTTGAGATATTGCGGGGTCGCATCTCCGGGTGCGGCAAAGCTGTCTCGATTGATGTCGGACAGGGTGATCCCCAGCCGGTTGCGCAGATCACCAAGATCAGCACGCAGCCCGGCATAGCCCATTATCTGTTCGGAATGGGTGACCTCCGGCGTATCGGCAAAGCTGAAAAAGGGCGGCGGAAAGCCATCCTGATCAATCCGGCTCTTAGCGTAATAGCCGCGCAGATCGAGGCCGATGCCATCGGTGAGGTCAACCTCGACACGGCCATTGGCGCCATATTGTCGCAGGCCGTCTGCCTCGGTCCCGTTCTTATAAGCAGAAATGCCGCCTTCGTTGAACCAGCCTGCGCCCATCGACGCGCGCACGGGGCCAAGTGTGCCGGACAGATTGCCGACGATGTTGCGGGCGTCGTTCGCCCCCAATTCGCCGCGCAGTTTGGCGCTTGGTTGGGATGTGGGTGTGGCGGTGACGACATTGACGACCCCACCAATCGCCTCGCTGCCCCAAGGGACCGAGTTCGGCCCGCGCATTACTTCGATTTGCTGGATGTTGCCGATCAACAGGCTGCCAAAGTCAAAGCCGCCGCCGGGGGAGGAAGGGTCGTTGACCTTCACGCCATCAATGAGCGCGAGCGTCTGCTCGCCTTCCGCGCCGCGGATGCGGACAGCGGAAAAGCCACCAAGGCCGCCATTGCGCGAAATGGTGACGCCGGGTTGTGACGCCAGCAGCTCGGCGACGCCAATGGACTG
>JBBATT010000040.1:0-11874 GCA_040398605.1 Chakrabartia sp. | reverse complement strand
GGGGTTTTGTATGAGTCGAAAGAGTGTAACCGCCTTTGGCATTTTGATGATCATGGCGCCGGTCTTGGCCGCCTGTGGCGGCGGCAATGGCGTTGTCGCCAGCGTCCCTCAGACGCCGAGCGCTGTTGCTCCGCCACCTCCGCCCACGCCCCCGCCCCCAGCATCGGTGGATTACAATACGCCGGAATATCAGCGGTCTAACGCTGCCACTAAAATCAGCGCCATTTCGGCCTATAATGCCGGGGCAACAGGGCAGGGTATAACGGCCGCCGTCATTGATAGTGGTGTGAACCCCAGCCTGCCGGAATTTGCGGGGAAGATCAGTGCTGCCTCTCGCGATGTGGCCGGCAACCGTGGCATGGGCGATGAAGACGGGCATGGGACATCGGTGGCCGCCGTCCTGCTGGGTGCCAAGAATGAGTCTGACACGCACGGCGTGGCGTTCAATGCGACACTGCTGGCCTTGCGGACCGATACGCCCGGCAGTTGTGCCAATACAGCACCGGATGCGGGGTGCAGCCATAATGATATGGCCATTTCATCGGCGCTCGACATCGCGGTGGCCAATGGCGCGAGAGTGGTCAATATGTCGCTCGGTGGGTCTGGCCCCAATTCCACTCTGCGCGCAGCGATGGGGCGGGCGACGGCGGCGGGCACCATTCTCGTCATTTCTGCAGGCAATGATGGCCTGACCAACCCCGACGATTTCGCCTTGATCGCGAACGATCCGGTGGCGCGCAACTTGATCATCGTGGCGGGCGGGGTGGATGACACCAATGCGCTGTCCGTGTTTTCGACCGGTGGGAGCAATCAGGCGGGGTCGACCGCGAACCGCTTTGTCGTGGCGCTTGCCAACCGAGTGCGGACGATCAATGAAACAGGCGTTGCCGTTTTGGCCGGTGGAACGTCTTATGCTGCCCCTGCGGTGTCCGGCGCAGTTGCGCTGCTGGCCCAGGCTTTTCCGTCTTTGACGAGTGCGCAGATCGTGGACCTAATCCTTTCTTCTGCAAGGGACTTGGGGGCGGTGGGTGTCGACCCTGTCTATGGTCGCGGCTTGGTTGATCTGGCGTCTGCCTTTGCCGCGCGTGGGGCGACGTCCGTTGCGGGGACGAGCGTGCCCGTGTCGATGACGGACAATGGGACGCTGTCGGCGCCGATGGGGGATGCCGCGCTCACGGGCCTTTCGACCGTGTTCCAGGATGCCTATGGCCGTGCCTATCGCGCGGATCTGGAAGGGACGTTTACGCGCAGTTATTCGGGTGGTCGCCTCTGGTCCTCGCTCAATGCAGATGGCCGGACGGCGGGTGTCGGCTATGGGCTAACAGGTGTGGCCCTTTCGGTGTCGGGTGATGTCCGCGCCGGTCAGGTCGGGCCGCTGGCCATGACCGATCAGGATCAACGCACCGCCCGCCTGATGGCCGGATGGGTCGTCTCCCGCCTGTCACGTGACACCCACTTTGCGGCGGGCTTCGCGCGCAGCAGTGGGGCGCTGATCGACCAAATGGCGCTCAACCAAGCCTCCCAGTTCCTCATTGCTGAGCAAGCAGGGTCCAATTTCGGTTTCCGCAGCACCCCGGTCTATTCCGGTGCCGTCCGGCAGCAGTTTGGCCGCTGGGGCCTGTCGGTCGGTTGGGATCGTGGCGAGGCCTTGGTATGGTCGCATACTCTGCGCCAGCGTTATGACCGTCTGCCTTATACATCGGCGTCGTTATCCCTCGACCGTCGGTTCGGTCCTCTTTCGCTGACCCTGCAAGCTGCTCAACTCTCAGAAAAGGACACCGTCCTCGGTGCCCGCTTCGGCGCCATGCTTGGTGCGCCGGGTTCTGTGACCCGGCAACTCTCTGTTGACGGCATCTTCGCCGCACCAAGCGGTTGGACACTGCGGGGCCGCTGGCAGCAGGGTTGGACGCGGATCGGCGCGGGCGGCGTTCGCCCTGCATCCGATCACCTCGTCGCACGGGCTTGGTCTGTTGATGCGATGCGGGGCAGCATGTTCCTAAGCGGCGACAGCTTTGGCCTTCGGCTGGCCCAGCCGGTGCGTGTTGGCTCGGGCGGATTGAACGTCGAACTGCCGGTGGCGTGGGACTATGCAACGTCCAGCGCCCAGACAGCGGTAAGCCGCATCAACCTTGCGTCATCAGGGCGCGAGATTGATGCCGAAGCGATTTATGCGGTTCCGCTTTGGGTGGGATCGCTTTCCACCTCACTCTATTGGCGGAAAGACCCCGGCCACTTTGCAGCGGCGCCCGACGACGCAGGGGCGGCCCTTCGGTTCGGCATGGCTTTTTGACCTCTAGGCCCTCAGGCTTGGTGCTGTTCGACGTTTGACATCACCTGTCGGAAATCCTATAAAAACCGAACTACCTTGATCGACCGGGAAATGATGTGCCGTTGCGCAGTGCATCGAACGTATAGATTGATCGAGGTTTCAAGACGCTGAAAGCTGCAGTTTTCCTCGCGGAAGCTCGCGGCTTTTTGTGTTTTGTCGCGCCCCGCATTTAAGACGTAAAAGGCGAGAAAATCAACATGGCGAAGCAAGCAGCGAAGGCAGACGTGACAGTCGCGATTGCCAAGAAGCGCATCCGCAAAATGTTCGGCAACATTCACGAAGTGGCAGAAATGCCCGACCTGATTCAGGTTCAGCGCGAATCGTACGAACAGTTTCTGCGGTCAGACCACTCCATCGGCTATGTGTCCGGTCTTGAGAAAACGCTGCGCAGCGTTTTCCCGATCCGTGACTTTGCCGGAACGGCTGAGCTCGATTTTGTCACTTACGAACTGGAAAATCCCAAGTTCGACGTGGAAGAATGCCGCCAGCGCGGGATCACCTATGCCGCGCCGATGAAGGTCACGCTCCGCCTGATCGTCTTTGAAGTCGATACCGAAACGGAAACCCGCTCGGTTCTCGATATTAAGGAGCAGGATGTTTACATGGGCGACATGCCGCTCATGACCGAGAACGGCACCTTCTTCATCAACGGCACTGAACGCGTCATTGTGTCGCAGATGCACCGCTCGCCTGGTGTTCTGTTCGACCATGACCGTGGCAAGACCCACTCGTCGGGCAAGTATCTGTTCGCCGCCCGCGTCATTCCGTATCGCGGTTCATGGCTCGACTTTGAATTCGATGCCAAGGACGTTGTGAACGTTCGTATCGACCGCAAGCGTAAGCTGCCGGTGACATCGTTGCTCCTCGCGCTTGGCCTGACACCGGAAGAAATTCTGCATCAGTTCTACAACACAGTGACCTTCGGCCGCTCGCCTTCGGGCTGGATCGTGCCTTATGTCTCCGAAAACTGGCGTGGCCAGAAGCCGCTCTATGACGTCGTTGACGCCAAGACGGGTGAAGTCGTGTTCCCAGCTGGCCAGAAGGTCAGCCCGCGCGCGGCTAACAAGGCTGCAAAAGATGGGCTCGAAGCTCTTCTGATCCCGACCGAGGAAATCTTCGGCCGCTATTCGGCGATCGACCTCATCAATGAGCAGACCGGTGAAATCTACATCGAAGCCGGTGAAGAAGTTTCGGCTGAGAACCTCGAAAAGCTCGACAAGGCGGGCGTTGACCGTCTTGAACTGCTCGACATTGACCATGTGAACACGGGTCCTTGGATCCGCAACACACTCAAGGTCGACAAGGCTGAAGACCGTGACATGGCGCTGGACTCGATCTACCGTGTCATGCGTCCTGGCGAACCGCCGACGAAGGAAACCGCCGAATCGCTGTTTGCTGGCCTGTTCTTCGACAATGAGCGTTATGACCTTTCCGCGGTTGGCCGCGTGAAGCTCAACATGCGTCTTGGCCTTGATGCGCCGGACGATCTGACGACGCTGCGCAACGAAGACATTCTGGCTGTCGTGAAGACGCTCGTCGATCTGAAGGACGGCAAGGGCGAAATCGACGATATCGATAACCTCGGTAACCGCCGCGTCCGTTCGGTCGGTGAGCTTCTGGAAAACCAGTACCGCATCGGCCTGCTCCGCATGGAGCGCGCTGTTAAGGAGCGTATGTCTTCGGTCGACGTTTCGACGGTGATGCCGAACGACATGATCAACGCGAAGCCGGCTGTGGCAGCTGTCCGCGAATTCTTCGGCTCTTCGCAGCTGTCGCAGTTCATGGATCAGACCAACCCGCTGTCGGAAGTGACGCACAAGCGTCGTGTTTCGGCACTTGGACCAGGCGGTTTGACGCGTGAACGTGCAGGCTTCGAAGTCCGCGACGTTCACCCGACGCATTATGGCCGTATCTGCCCGATTGAAACGCCGGAAGGCCCGAACATCGGTCTCATCAACTCGCTGGCCTCGTTCAGCCGCGTCAACAAATATGGCTTCATCGAAACGCCTTATCGTCGCATCGTCGACGGCAAGGTGACGAGCGATGTCGTCTATCTGTCGGCCATGGAAGAAGCCAAGCACACGATCGCGCAGGCGAACGCTGAGCTGACCGCCGATGGCAGTTTTGTTGAAGAGCAGATTTCGTCGCGTGAAGCTGGCGAATTCCTGATCGCCAACCGTGAACAGATCACGCTCATGGACGTCTCGCCCAAGCAGCTCGTTTCGGTCGCCGCATCGCTCATTCCATTCCTGGAAAACGATGACGCCAACCGCGCACTCATGGGATCGAACATGCAGCGTCAGGCTGTGCCGCTCGTGCGCGCAGAAGCGCCGTTCGTCGGCACTGGTATGGAAGAAACGGTTGCCCGTGACTCTGGCGCCGCCATTGGCGCCCGCCGTGCAGGGATTGTCGATCAGGTCGATGCGACCCGTATCGTGGTCCGTGCAACCGGTGAAGTCGATGCCGACCAGTCAGGCGTGGACATTTACCGCCTCCAGAAGTTCCAGCGTTCCAACCAGAACACCTGCATCAACCAGCGTCCGCTGGTGAAGGTTGGCGATCCGGTGGCCGCTGGTGACATTATCGCCGATGGTCCGTCGACGGAATTGGGTGAACTCGCCCTTGGCCGCAACAGCCTCGTCGCGTTCATGCCTTGGAATGGCTATAACTACGAAGACTCCATCCTGATCAGCGAACGCATCGTGAAGGATGACGTCTTCACCTCGATCCACATCGAGGAATTTGAAGTCATGGCCCGTGACACCAAGCTTGGGCCAGAAGACATCACGCGCGACATCCCGAACGTCGGTGAAGAAGCGCTCCGCAGCCTCGACGAAGCGGGCATCGTGTATATCGGTGCCGAAGTTGAGCCGGGCGACATCCTCGTCGGTAAGATCACGCCAAAGGGCGAAAGCCCGATGACGCCGGAAGAAAAGCTTCTCCGCGCCATCTTCGGTGAAAAGGCATCTGACGTCCGCGATACCTCGCTGCGTCTGCCGCCGGGTGTTGCTGGCACGGTCGTCGAAGTCCGTGTCTTCAACCGCCACGGGATCGACATTGATGACCGTACGCGTGCCATTCAGACCGAAGAAAAGGAATCGCTGGCCAAGGACCGTGACGACGAACGCACGATCCTGAACCGCGCAACCTATTCGCGTCTGAAGGAAATGCTGATCGGTCAGATCGCGACTGCCGCGCCAAAGGGTCTGAAGAAGGGCGAAGAAATCGACGCTCAGGGCCTGAGCGAAGTGGAAAGCTTTGAATGGTGGAAGATCGCCGTTCAGGAAGACCGCGTGCAGGCGGACCTCGAAGCTGTGAAGATCCAGTATGACGAAGCCGTCAAGCGGATCAACGCGAAGTTCGAAGACCGCGTTGAAAAGGTCGAACGTGGCGATGATCTGGCACCGGGCGTGCTTAAGATGGTCAAGGTCTTCGTTGCCGTGAAGCGCAAGCTTCAGTCGGGCGACAAAATGGCCGGTCGTCACGGGAATAAGGGTGTCATCAGCCGCATCGTGCCGGCGGAAGACATGCCCTTCCTCGAAGACGGTACGCCTGTTGATATCGTGTTGAACCCGCTGGGCGTGCCTTCGCGCATGAACGTCGGGCAGATCTTTGAAACGCACCTTGGCTGGGCCGCACGCGGCCTTGGCAAGCAGATTCAGGCCGCACTTGAGGAATGGCGCAGCGCAGGCGGCACAGAAGCCGGCGTTGCACCGACCGTCGTCCGTGATCGCCTGACGACAGTTTACGGCGAAACCTACAAGGACGAGATCGCTTCGCGGAGCGATACGGACATTGTGGAAATGGCCGAACTGCTGCGCAACGGCGTGCCGATGGCAACGCCTGTGTTCGATGGTGCGCGTGAAGCAGACGTTACCCGTATGCTTGAACTGGCCGGTCTCGACGGGTCAGGTCAGGTCACGGTCTATGACGGACGTACCGGCGAAAGCTTCGATCGTAAGGTGACCGTGGGCTATATCTACATGCTCAAGTTGCACCACTTGGTAGATGACAAGATCCACGCCCGTTCCATTGGTCCGTACTCGCTCGTCACGCAGCAGCCGCTGGGTGGTAAGGCGCAGTTCGGCGGCCAGCGCTTCGGGGAAATGGAAGTCTGGGCGCTCCAGGCTTACGGTGCCGCTTATACGCTGCAGGAAATGCTCACGGTGAAGTCCGATGACGTGGTCGGCCGCACCAAGGTTTATGAAGCGATCGTCAAGGGTGACGATACCTTCGAAGCCGGCATCCCGGAAAGCTTCAACGTTCTCGTCAAGGAAATGCGTTCGCTCGGCCTTAATGTCGAACTGACCAGCCTCGGCGATGACGAAGACGGCGACGGGCTTGCCATCGCAGCTGAATAACCGATCTGCCCCTCCCTCCTAAGGGGAGGGGCCGGTGGCGGGCCGGAACCCCGTCCTAGATGACCAATTCCACCTCTGCTTTTTCCGGGATCGGAAAAAGAAATGGAGCGAAAAATGAACGACTTGATGGCCTTTGCCAACCCGATGACCAAGCCAGACACCTTCGACCAGATCCAGATTGGGATCGCGTCGCCGGAACGTATCCGTTCCTGGTCCTTCGGCGAAATCAAGAAGCCCGAAACCATCAACTACCGCACGTTCAAGCCGGAGCGTGACGGCCTGTTCTGCGCCCGCATCTTCGGTCCGATCAAGGATTACGAATGCCTGTGCGGCAAGTACAAGCGGATGAAGTATAAGGGCATCGTCTGCGAAAAGTGCGGCGTTGAAGTCACCGTGTCGAAGGTCCGTCGTGAACGCATGGGCCATATCGAACTGGCAGCACCCGTTGCGCACATCTGGTTCTTGAAGTCGCTGCCGTCGCGCATCGGCCTGCTGCTCGACATGCAGCTCAAGCAGCTTGAGCGCGTTCTGTACTTTGAAAACTACATCGTCATGGAACCGGGCCTGACCCCGCTCGAAAAGTTCCAGCTGATGACCGAGGACGAGCTTCTCGACGCGCAGGATGAATATGGCGAAGACGCCTTCTCCGCCGGCATCGGTGCAGAAGCGATCCGCGTTCTGCTCGAAAGCCTCGACCTTGAAGGCGAACGCGATGACCTGCTGAAGGAACTCGCCGAAACCAAGTCGGAACTGAAGCCGAAGAAGATCATCAAGCGCCTGAAGGTTGTGGAATCGTTCATCGATTCCGGCAACCGTCCGGAATGGATGATCCTGCAGGTCGTGCCGGTCATTCCGCCGGAACTGCGTCCGCTCGTGCCGCTCGATGGCGGCCGTTTCGCAACGTCCGATCTTAACGATCTCTATCGTCGCGTGATCAACCGTAACAACCGTTTGAAGCGTCTGATGGAACTGCGCGCGCCGGACATCATCGTCCGCAACGAAAAGCGCATGTTGCAGGAAGCTGTTGACGCCCTGTTCGACAATGGCCGTCGCGGCCGCACGATCACGGGTGCCAATAAGCGTCCGCTCAAGTCGCTGTCCGACATGCTTAAGGGCAAGCAGGGCCGCTTCCGCCAGAACCTTCTCGGTAAGCGCGTCGACTATTCGGGCCGTTCGGTCATTGTGACCGGACCGGAACTTAAGCTGCACCAGTGCGGCCTGCCGAAGAAGATGGCGCTCGAGCTGTTCAAGCCGTTCATCTATTCGCGCCTCGACGCCAAGGGCATGTCGATGACGCTGAAGCAGGCGAAGAAGTGGGTTGAAAAGGAACGCAAGGAAGTCTGGGACATCCTGGACGAAGTGATCCGCGAACACCCCGTCATGCTCAACCGTGCACCGACGCTTCACCGCCTCGGCATTCAGGCGTTTGAACCTGTCCTCATCGAAGGCAAGGCCATCCAGCTGCACCCGCTTGTCTGTTCGGCTTTCAATGCCGACTTTGACGGTGACCAGATGGCTGTCCACGTGCCGCTCTCGCTGGAAGCCCAGCTTGAAGCGCGCGTGCTCATGATGTCGACCAACAACATCCTGTCGCCTGCCAATGGTAAGCCGATCATCGTTCCGTCGCAGGACATGGTTCTTGGCCTTTATTATCTGTCGATGATGAAGGAAAATGAGCCGGGCCAGGGCATGATGATGTCGAACATCGACGAAGTGCATCAGGCCCTGTTTGCCAAGGCCGTGACGCTGCACACGAAGATCATCGCGCGCGTTCCGCAGACGAACGAAGCCGGTGAAACCTTCATGGGCCGCTTCGAAACGACGCCGGGCCGTATGCTTTTGGGTGAATGCTTGCCGAAGAGCCACAAGGTGCCCTTCGACACCGTCAACCGCCTGCTGACCAAGAAGGAAATCGGCGATGTCATCGACATCGTCTATCGCCACACCGGTCAGAAGGAGACCGTTCTGTTCGCCGACGCGATCATGGGTCTTGGTTTCCGTCACGCCTGCAACGCTGGCATTTCCTTCGGCAAGGACGACATGGTCATCCCGGCTGCCAAGGACAAGCTGGTAGAAGAAACGCGCGTCCTCGTGCGTGACTTTGAACAGCAGTATCAGGACGGTCTGATCACCCAGCAGGAAAAGTACAACAAGGTGATCGATGCCTGGAGCCGTTGTGGTGACCAGGT
The DNA here is from genome assembly GCA_040398605.1 of Chakrabartia sp. Lineage (GTDB taxonomy): Bacteria > Pseudomonadota > Alphaproteobacteria > Sphingomonadales > Sphingomonadaceae > Aquisediminimonas. Next base: position 2,995 of record JBBATT010000040.1, on the reverse strand, counting down.
GGCCAACGAAATGATGAAGGAAATCCAGGCCGTTAAGATCGGTGAGGATGGCCGTGAACTGCCCACCAACGCGATCTACATGATGGCGCACTCCGGTGCCCGTGGTTCGCAGGCGCAGATCAAGCAGCTCGCCGGTATGCGCGGCCTTATGGCCAAGCCGTCGGGCGAAATCATTGAAACGCCGATCATCTCGAACTTCAAGGAAGGTCTGACCGTTCTTGAATACTTCAACTCGACCCACGGCGCCCGTAAGGGTCTCGCCGATACGGCGCTCAAAACGGCAAACTCGGGCTACCTGACCCGCCGTCTCGTCGACGTGTCGCAGGATTGCACCGTGATCGAGAATGATTGCGGTACAGAACGCGCGCTGGAAATGAAGGCCATCGTTCAAGGTGGTTCGGTCATCGCCTCGCTTGCCGAACGTATCCTTGGCCGTACGGTTGCCGAAGATATCGTCGATCCCAAGACCAAGGACATTGTCATCGCGACGGGCACGCTGCTCGACGAGCCGATGGTGGCCCAGATCGAAGAGATTGGCATTCAGGCGGTCCGCATCCGTTCGCCACTCATCTGCGAAACCCACATGGGTGTTTGCGGCCGTTGCTATGGTCGTGATCTTGCCCGTGGTACGCCGGTGAACATTGGTGAAGCTGTCGGCGTTATCGCCGCACAGTCGATCGGTGAGCCGGGCACCCAGCTGACCATGCGTACGTTCCACATTGGTGGTGCAGCACAGCTCAACCAGCAGTCGCATCTCGAAGCGGCTGTGGATGGCACCGTGCACTATCGTGAACTCCGCACGATTGCCGATAAGAACGGGCGTAATGTCGCTCTGTCGCGTGCCGGTGAAATCGTCCTGCTGGACGTCAACGGCCGCGAACGTGCTGTCGACCGTCTGCCTTACGGTTCCTACGTCCTCATCGGGGATGGTGCACCGGTTAAGAAGGGCGCGCGCATTGCAGAGTGGGATCCGTTCACCATGCCGGTGATCACGGAAATCCCGGGTATCGTCCGCTACCAGGATTTGGTCGAAGGCCAGACGCTGGTGGAGCAGACCGATGAAGCCACCGGCATCGCCCAGAAGGTCGTCACGGAATTCCGTCCGGGCCGTTCGAAGATCGATCTTCGTCCGCGCCTGACGCTTCTCGACAGCGATTCCGGCGAAGCTGGCCGCTACATGCTGGCGGTTGGCGCGATGCTCTCAGTTGAAGACGGTGCCACGGTTCAGGCAGGCGACGTTCTCGCCCGTGTGACCCGCGAAGCTGCTAAGACCCGTGACATCACCGGTGGTCTGCCGCGCGTTGCTGAATTGTTCGAAGCCCGCAAGCCGAAGGACGCCGCGATCATCGCGCCGATCTCCGGACGAGTCGTCTTCGGCAAGGATTATAAGGCAAAGCGCAAGATTGGCATTCAGCCGGAAGACGGTGATCTGGTCGAATTCTTGGTCTCCAAGTCCAAGGTAATCGACGTGCAGGAAGGCGATCTTCTGAAGCGCGGTGACATCATCGTCTCCGGCTCGCTTGATCCGCATGACATTCTGGAAGCAATGGGCATTGAGCCGCTGGCTGAATATCTCGTTGCGGAAATTCAGGAAGTTTACCGTCTGCAGGGCGTGAAGATCAACGACAAGCACATCGAAACGATCGTTCGTCAGATGCTGCAGAAGGTTGAAATCACCCATGCCGGTGACACGACACTGCTTCCCGGTGAAGAAGTTGACCGTGAGGAAATGCTTGAAATCAACGCAAAGGCGGCCGTCACTGGCGGTGAGCCTGCGCAGGGCAAGCCGATCCTCCTCGGCATCACCAAGGCGTCGCTGCAGACCCGCAGCTTCATCTCGGCGGCCTCCTTCCAGGAAACAACACGCGTGCTGACCCAGGCTTCGGTTGAGGGGAAGAAAGACACGCTGGTCGGTCTGAAAGAAAACGTCATCGTTGGTCGCTTGATCCCGGCAGGGACAGGCGCTGGCATGAACCGCCTGCGTGTGACGGCCACCAGCCGTGATGCTGCTCTGCGTGTCCAGCAGCGTGCGTGGCAGGAAAGCCTCGTCGCGCCGAAGACAGCCGCGGAAGAACGCGCCGCTGAAAAGCGTCAGCCGGTGCAGGCGGACACGGGTGACGACGCGCTGGGCGCTGTCATCCACACGCCGGAAACAGCCGAGGATATGGGCGGAGAATAAACCCTCCGCATCCTTAGCTGGATGAAAAAGTTTAACCCCGTCGGAGCGATCCGGCGGGGTTTTTCTTTGGGATCAACGCTGTGCCGGAATGGGACAGCGATCCGCGAAATATGTGCTTGCCAGCCAGTTACGATTTGTTCATATTTTAGGTCCGAGGTCGCAATCTCGGACGCGAGTCTGAAGCCAGACCGGTCCTGTTCTTAACTTTAAGATGACAGGGTATTCACATGAAAAACATTATTCTTGCAGCTGCAGCAGCCGTTGCGCTCGTCCCCGCTGGTGCCTTTGCGGCGACAGTTGATTTTGAAAGCGGCCCAACCGGATCGATCGCCGAAGGCACCAACATTGGCGGTATTGTCTTTACCAGCGCGCTGGGAGGCGGCCTTAATGTCTCTAACTTTGGCGCCCAGTCTAACGGCAATGGTCTTGCGGCGTTCAGTGATCAGGATGGCAACTTTATCAAGGGTGCTATCTCAGGTGGCGCTTCGTTCCTTGAAATTGCCTTTGGTAATGATGACCCTAGTTTTTCAAATCTGGGCGATCTAGCGACGCTTCGTTTATATCAAGGAGCTTCGCTCATTGCTACGGTCACTGCCGTTCTGAACCGCGATGATCTTCTAAATCAGACCGTTAGCTATACAGGGGCTTTTGACAACTTCTCCTTTGCTTATACGGATGCAGCGGGCAACCCATTCACGGGTGGCGGCGCGGCCGCTGTTGGCCTCATCGAAATCATCGATGACATTAAGTATACAGGCACCGTTCCTGAACCGGCTGCATGGGCAATGATGCTCGCGGGCTTTGGCCTTGTTGGTG
>JBBATT010000039.1:0-11890 GCA_040398605.1 Chakrabartia sp. | reverse complement strand
GGACCCGGGAACCAGAGCGCCAAGCCTTCATCCAATGTCGCCCCATTCGCGTCCCGGAAACGCCTCAGGCTGGCACGACGGGGTTCCGGCAAGGCTCCAGCGAGCGCCGTCAGCGCCGCACCCGCCTGCGGCCCGCTGATGCGGACCACAGCGATGCCGGAGGGAGGCAAGCCGCTGGACAGGGCAAAGATCGTCTCTGAACGCATAGAAAAGGCGGAAATGCTGCGCCTAGTCCTTCTTCTTGGGCGTTGATGGTGTGGAGGAGAGGCCCTTCACGAGATCCTTCACGAAATCCATGCCGGCGGCGCCACCGGGCACCCAGCTGCGGACCATCGTATCGACCATATCCGGGGTCAGGGCGGTGGTCATGACGTCCTTCATCTTGTCGAGATACACATCATGGACCTCGGTCAAATCGGGCAGACCAACCAGACGCCGCACCTCTTCAGGGGTGCACTCAACCTCAATATTGAACTTCATGGGCCAACTCCCTTGAGCCATGCGATATTAGCCGCCATCTGTGCGCCATGCACCGCGCATCCGCAACAGCCAGATTCGCAAGTCCCTTGGGCAGTCTGACCCTGAGCGCGACCGACGACTGGCTGACCGGTCTGCGCATCCCACGCACGGTCGACACCGGGGCCACGCAGGGGGATGTCACCCACCCCATCCTCGCGGCCACAATCACCCAACTGGACGCCTGGTTTGCGGGGCAGCTGGAGCAGTTCGACCTGCCCCTGTCCCCATCGGACAGCACGGAAGGGGCGGCATTGCGGGCCGCCATCGCGTCAATTCCCTACGGCAAAACAATGACTTACGGAGAACTCGCGGCCAATTGCGGCTCGGTCGCGCGGGCAGTCGGCGGCGCCTGCAAGTCCAACCCCTTCCCCATCATCATCCCCTGCCACCGTGTGACATCTGCGGCTGGCCCCGAATATTATTCCGGCGGCGATGGCCCGCGCACCAAGACCTGGCTGCTCGATTTCGAATATTCCAACCTGCCTGAATCACAGAGGATACGACTGCTATGACCATGACGAAATTGGGCGATATGAACCTTTACGTCGGTGCGCCCGCCGCCACGCCCACCGCCGCGATTATCGTGATTCCAGAAATATTTGGCCTGAACGAAGGCATCCGGCAGAAGTGCGACAGCTGGGCGGCCAAGGGCTATCTGGCGGTGGCGCTCGACATCTTCTGGCGATTCGCACCCGGCGTGGAACTCAACCCCGATGTCGAGGCCGAACTGAACGAAGCCTTTGGCTATTTCCAACAATATGATGCCGACAAAGGCGTGCTCGATATCGAGACCGTCATCAAAGCAATCCGCAACGGCCTTGCAGGGCACGCCCCCGTCTCAAAGGTGGGCTGTGTCGGCTTCTGCCTTGGCGGACGCCTCGCTTATATGGCGGCGGCCCGCACCGATATCGACGCGTCTGTCGGCTATTATGGCGTTATGATTGATCAGATGCTCGGCGAATCCCACGCCATTGCCCACCCGCTGATGCTCCACATTCCGACAGCCGACCATTTTGTCGGCCCCGAAGCGCAGGCCGCGATCCACGCCGGATTGGACAGTCACCCCAAGGTGACGCTCCACGATTATGTCGGGCTTGATCACGGCTTTGCCGCTGAAATGGGCAACCGTCGGGATGCGGCGGGCGCGCAACTGGCAGATGGGCGGACAGAGGCGTTTTTCACCGCGAATCTGGGGTAAGAATTGCAGTCTTGCCCGGGAAAGCTGGACTCCATTGGGCCCTTTCTGGATCCCCGCTTTCGCGGGGATGACATTGCTGAGGCCCCTCCACCCGCGCTCACCCTGAGCCTGTCGAAGAGTGCGTGGACAGGCTTCGACAAGCTCAGCCTGAGCGCGATGGAGCTATCCCGGAAACAGCGCCTGATATTGCGGCTTCACAAGCTGTTTCAGGCCTTTGGGAATGATAATCTCCAGATCATAGCTGCCTTCCGAATAAGGCCCGGCTGTATAGGCGCCCAAGGCCATCACAATCCGGCTGAACTTGCCGTAAACCGGCTTGTCCGGCCAGATCTGAGCTGATTCAAACAGCTTGGGGCAATCGCCGAAGATGTCGTCGCGCGGCGTTGGTTCCCCGCGCTTCACCAACCGTTCCTTATCCAGCGCGCGGCAATAAAGCGGCGTCAGCAGCGCCTCGGCGGCCTTGGGGTTGGTGAACAGGCCAGAGAAGGGCGTGACACGCGCGGCCTTCACGTCCCAGATGAGGCTATCGGTATAGCCATAGCCATGCGCCCCGCCCGTATAGGACCCGCGTTGGCCGGTGAGGATCAGCAGACCCGGCAGCGTTGTCTTCACGGACCAAATCGTCTGGTTCTCATAGCTGTCGAGCGGGGGACCCGCCTCCGGCGCTTCATTAAAGAGCGGCGCATAGTCCTTATACTGCGCCGCACGGTCTTTCTTCAGATAGGCGACAAGCGCCGGCATCTTCTCGACCGATTTTGGCCAGACATAACTGAACCCGGTGACCTTTGCCGGCGCTGCAACAGCGGGAGACGCAAGGAACGACAGCGTCGCTAGAATTGGGAGCATCTTCATGGGCATAGGCTATCGCGTGCTGTGCACAGAAACAATCTGAAGATGAGCGCTCTTTGGACGATTTAAACGCCAAACACCGCTTCACGCCCGTCCGCTGTGTCTCGTGCGGGCCGGAACGTCGCGGCTGACCGATCCAAAGATCCGTCACACCGCGACCCTATCCGTTACATGCCTGCAATCGCCAGAACATGGGGTTGGACCTCGTGGAAGCCCTCCCAGATCATCTTGCCCGCCACATAAACGATGACGGCAAGGCCGAACCAGGCAATCCAGCGATACCGCTCAATATACTGTGCGATCACATTGGCGGCGATCCCCATGAGCGCAACCGCAAAGATCAGGCCGACAATAAGGATGCCCGGATGTTCGCGCGCCGCACCTGCCACCGCGAGAACATTATCGAGGCTCATCGAAACGTCGGCAATGGCAACGGACCAAGCGGCCGCCGCAAAGCTTTTCGCCGCGGGAATGCCTGAACCTTCGTCGCCTGCAATTTCAGGTGATCCCGGAGAAGACCCTGCTTCACCGTGATGAAGATCGCGGTACATGCGCCAGGCGACCCATAAGAGCAGCAAACCACCCGCCAGCACCAGCCCAACAATACCGAGCAACCAGCTGACCGTCAGCGCAAAGAAGATGCGTAGGACGAGCGCTGCCACCACGCCGATGACGATGACCTTCTTACGCTGATCGGCGGGAAGGCCAGCAGCCAGCGCGCCGACGACGATGGCATTATCGCCAGCGAGGACAAGATCAATCAACAACACCTGTATGAACGCCGCGAATGCCGCGGGTTCTGTGATGTTGGAGAAATCATTGACAATATGGCCCCAAATATCCCCGAAACCACCCAGCGCAGGCGCGCTGGTTGAGGCGACTTGAAAAAGGTCGAACATCATCATCCTCTTATCTTCTGTTTATTGGTTCATGCTGTCGAAGAAGTCGTCGTTGGTCTTGGAATCCTTCATCTTGTCGAGGAGGAATTCCATCGCGTCGATCGTGCCCATCTGCATGAGGATACGACGCAGCACCCACATTTTGGAGAGCTTGTCCTTTTCAACAAGCAACTCTTCCTTACGCGTGCCGGATTTGCCGACATCGAGTGCTGGGAAGATGCGCTTGTCAGCGACCTTACGATCAAGGACGATTTCCGAGTTACCGGTGCCCTTAAACTCTTCAAAGATGACTTCATCCATACGGCTGCCCGTATCGATCAGCGCGGTGGCGATGATAGAGAGCGAGCCGCCTTCTTCAATGTTACGCGCCGCGCCAAAGAAGCGCTTCGGGCGCTGCAGGGCGTTGGCATCCACACCACCGGTCAACACCTTGCCCGATGACGGGACGACGGTGTTGTAGGCGCGACCAAGGCGCGTGATCGAGTCGAGCAGGATGACAACATCCTTCTTATGCTCCACCAGACGCTTGGCCTTTTCGATGACCATTTCGGCAACCTGGACGTGGCGGCTGGCGGGTTCATCGAAGGTAGAAGAGATCACTTCGCCCTTCACTGAACGCTGCATGTCGGTCACTTCTTCCGGACGTTCATCCACGAGGAGAACGAGCAAGAAGACTTCAGGGTGATTATCAGTAATCGCCTTCGCCATATTCTGGAGAAGCACAGTTTTACCCGTGCGCGGCGGCGCGACGATCAGCGCGCGCTGGCCTTTGCCCTGTGGTGAAATAATGTCGATGACGCGCGCCGACTTATCCTTGACCGTGGGGTCAAGCGAGTCGAGCTTCAGCCGCTCATCAGGATAAAGCGGCGTCAGATTATCAAAATTGACGCGGTGGCGGACGACATCCGGATCATCAAAGTTGATCGACTTGATGGTTGTCAGCGCGAAATAGCGTTCACCGTCTTTCGGTCCGCGAATTTCGCCTTCCACTGTGTCACCGGTGCGCAGGCCAAAGCGGCGCACCATGTTGGGGGAGACGTAAATGTCGTCCGGACCAGCGAGATAGTTGGATTCCGGGGCGCGGAGAAAGCCAAAGCCGTCCGAGAGGACTTCAATGGTGCCTTCGCCGATGATCTCTTCGCCATTTTCGGCTTCGACCTTGAGGATCGCGAACATCAAATCCTGCTTGCGCAGCGTCGACGCGCCTTCAACTCCCGATTCCTCCGCCATTTCGACGAGTTCTGCGGGTTTCATTTTCTTGAGTGATTTTAAATGCATCATGGACTCAGATCCGGTTGGAACGGGGGGAAGAACCGCGGCAGCAAGGGATGTTGTGATTGCGCTGCTTCAAAGATGGCACGAATGGCCGAGCGGTTTCAGCCGGTTAAGCTTGCCAAACGCGCAAGTCAAGGCGCGGGTTCCCTTGGGTTTGGCGGGAACCTTTCCGTCACCCCAGCGGAGGCTGGGGTCTCGCGGATTGAGTGCAAAAGATGCCAGCCTGCGCTGGCATGACGGTGAAAAACATCAAACCCTTTAGAACGGCTTCACAATCGCCAGAACCACGATCACCGCCGCTGCAATGCCGGGAACCTCATTCACCAGCCGCAATGTCTTGCCAGACAAGGAGCGTTGGCCGGTTTTCAGCTTCTTTGCATAGCTAACCATCCAACCATGATAGCCCGATAGGATGAGGACAACTGCCAGTTTCAGGTGAAACCATCCCTGCTCAAACGCGCCGGTGTCCAGCGCCAATGCCAAACCAAAGATCCAAACGATGATGATCGCCGGTTTCAAAATGATCCTGAGAAGACGGTCTTCACGCTCAATCCATTGTGCTTCTTCGGCACTGCCGGCCGCACTTTCCTGATGGTAGACAAAGAAACGCGGTAGCATGAACAGACCTGCCATCCAGAAGATGACGAAGATGATGTGCCCCGCCTTCACCCAGAGATAGGCGCCGCCCAAAATGCCGATCATAGCTTCACTTGCCTCTTACATGCGCCACAAGCTGCTCGACATGCGCGATGGGCGTATCGGGCAAGATGCCGTGGCCGAGATTGAAGACATGGGGCCGTCCGGCCAAAGCGTTAATGATATGGTCGATGGCGCCGATCAGCTCAGCGCCCCCTGCAATAAGCGCGAGGGGATCAAGATTGCCTTGAACCGGCAACCCTTCCGGCAGGTTCGCATGTGCCCAGAGGGGGTCGACCGTTTCATCAAGGCCAATCGCATCCGCACCAACTTCGCGGGCATAAGCTGGAAGCTTCCCACCTGCGCCCTTTGGAAAGCCGATGACAACGGCGTTGGGGCGCGCCGCTTTTAGGTTCGTGATAATCCGCACGGTTGGTGCAATCACCCAGCGTTCAAATTGCGCAGGCGAAAGACTGCCGGACCAGCTGTCGAACAGCTGCACCGCTTCCACGCCGGCATCGATCTGGTCGATCAAATAGGAAACGGTCGCATCGGCAATAGCGTTGATGATTTCTTCAAAGGCTGCGGGATCACGATAGGCGAAACGCCGTGTCTCGGCCTGTTCCTTACTGCCTTGTCCCGCCACCATATAGGTCGCCACCGTCCAGGGGCTCCCTGCACAGCCCAGGAAGGTTGTTTGGGGGGGAAGAGCGACCGCGACCTGCCGAACGGTCTCAATGACCGGTGAGAGCCTTTGAGGGGCCGCTGTGAGGCTTTTCAGAGTGGCATCGACAAGCTTTGGGGCAAGCCGGGGGCCTTCGCCTGCTTCAAACCACAAATCTTGGCCGAGCGCATGGGGGATGACGAGAATGTCTGAAAACAGGATGGCGCCATCAAAACCGAAACGCCGGATTGGCTGGAGCGTGACGTCCGCCGCTGACGCGCTGTCGTTCACAAGCTCAAGGAATCCGCCCTTTTCTGCGCGTAAGGCGCGGTATTCGGGCAGATAGCGCCCAGCCTGCCGCATGAGCCACAAAGGCGGGCGGGTAAATTTGGCGCCCTTGAGCGTCGCGAGAAGGGGTTTTATCACAGGATCCATGTTTGCTCCCCTATTCAATAAAATAAGAATCTTAAAGGTGGTTGATAGTAGTAGGGGGGCGCGTCACGTGGATTAAGTGCCCCAAAGGATTCCGCACACAGCTTGACTCGGCGAGCAGAACGCGGGGCCACAGAGTCGGTCTGGTGCATCCCCATTATCCACAAGACGGGAAAAATAGATTGCCCTGTTGGTAGAGCTGTGGGGAAAATCCGGACGCTGTCGTGGAATTGTCACGCTTGCAGTTGCCAACTGCTTTCCGCTAGCCCCACACACAGGCTTTTCCACAGGGCCAGTCATGGGGACCTAAACCTAACGTGTCACGACTACATCTCCATCTGGTTTCGGACTCAACGGGCGAAACACTCGAAACAGTCGCAAAGGCTGCGCTTGCGCAGTTCGATGATGTTGAAGCCATCCGCCATTATTGGCCGATGGTCCGCACCCCCGGCCATGTCGAGCGTATTATGTCAGAGATAGCGCAACATCCGGGGCTTGTCCTTTTTACGATGGTGAATGCTGATCTTCGGACCGCGCTTGAAAAACGCTGTGTTGCGCTGGGCCTGCCGCATGTCGGGGCCATTGATCCTGTGCTCGAGGCACTCTCAAATGTCCTTGGTAAGCCGCTTAAGGCACGACCGGGGTTACAGCACCTTCTTGATGACGCTTATTTTGCGCGCGTCGAGGCCATTCAGTTCACCATTGCGCATGATGACGGGCTGAATTGGGAGAATTGGGAAGCGGCCGATATTATCTTAGCTGGCGTCTCGCGCAGTTCAAAAACACCGACGTCCATCTATCTCGCCAACCGTGGCTATAAGACCGCGAACATTCCGATCGTGGTGGAAAGCCCGCCGCCCGAGTTGCTTTATAAGCTGCAAAATCCACTTGTGGTGGGGCTTGTCACCAATCCCGAACGCCTGGTCCAGATCCGCCGCAACAGGTTGCTGGCGCTCAACCAGACGCCCGACACGGACTATGTTGATCAAGAAGCCGTGACGCGTGAAACCGCTTATGCGCGGCGCATGTTTGCCGATAATGGCTGGCCGGTCATTGATATGACGCGCCGCTCCATTGAGGAAGCGGCCGCTGCGATCATCAACATTTACGGCGAACAAAAGGGCCCGAAAAAGTGAAGCTGGTTTTGGCCTCACAAAGTGCCGGTCGTCGCGCCATCCTCGCAAATGCGGGCATCGTCCATGACGTCATGACGTCACCGTGCGACGAGGCGGCTGAAAAAGCGCATCTGCGGGCGCAGGGCGTTGATCCGCGCGGGCTCGCTTTGGGGCTTGCGGAAGCTAAGGCTATGGCAACGTCCCCGCTATGTCCTGGCGCCATTGTTTTGGGATGTGACCAGACACTGGCGCTGGAGGACGGCACCATGTTCGATAAGGCCCGCACGCTTGCCGAACAGGCAGAGCATCTGCGCTGTTTGTCGGGGAAAACGCATAGTCTTTACGCAGGCATTGTCGCCGTGCGCGACGGGGAACGGCTCTGGCAGCATGTCGGCGAAGCCCGGATGACGATGCGACCGCTCTCCGATGCGTTCATCGCCGATTATTTGGCCCATGAGGGTGAAGATCTTTTGTCAGGCGTCGGCGGTTACCGTGTTGAAGGGCGTGGCATTCAGCTGTTTGAGCGGATAGAGGGCAGCCAGTTCAACATCATCGGCCTTCCGCTCCTTCCGCTGCTGGCCTTTTTGCGCGAGGCCGGAGTGATTTCTGCATGAGCAGCCCCTATGCCGAGGTGATTGGAGACCCGATCGCCCACTCCAAATCTCCCAGAATGCATCGTTTCTGGCTGGAGAAAGCCGGCATCGAGGCGGATTATCGCGCCTGCCATGTCTTGCCTGAAGATTTGGCAGCCTATGTCGAACAGCGGCGGGCCGACCCCGACTGGCGCGGCTGCAATGTCACCCTGCCGCACAAGATTGCCGTCATGGATCTGGTCGAGGACCCCGGCAATGTCCGCGCGTCAATTGGGGCGATGAACACGCTGTCGCGCAATGAAGCCGGCGTGGTCTTTGGCACCAACACCGATGCCGGTGGCTTCTTCACGCCGATTGCCGATGTGCCGCTGGACGGCGCGCCCGTCATTGTCGCAGGCACGGGCGGTGCGGCGCATGCCGTGCTGTTTGCTTTGTCGCGTGTCGGCGTCGGGCCTGTCACGCTGCTTGCCCGCAATCCTCTAAAGGGGGCAGCTTTGCTCGCCCGTTTTGGCCTGAAGGGGGACGTTCGCGGGATGGAGTCAGCGCTTCCGCCCGCGGCCCTGCTCGTTAATACGACATCGCTCGGTATGGTGGGTCATGATCCGTTTGTGCCAGATCTCTCGGCCCTACCTGAGGACGCCGTCGTTTATGACATCGTCTATACCCCGCTTGTGACTCCCCTCTTGGCGGCGGCACAGGATCGGGATTTGGCGACGGTCGACGGGCTCGACATGCTCATCGGGCAAGGCGCCATCGCCTTTGAAATCTTCTTCGGACAGGCCCCTGCGCGGGACCTTGATGAAGAGCTGCGGGAGCTTTTGCTCGCATGATGAAGATTGGCCTCACGGGCTCCATCGGCATGGGCAAATCGGCTGTGTCCAGCATGTTCCGCAGGTTCGGCGTGCCCGTTTTTGATGCTGATGCGGAGGTGCATAAGCTTCAGGGCGCAGGCGGCGCGCTTGTCGCGAAGATCGAGGCCCGTTTTCCCGGGACGACAGGGCCAAAAGGCGTGGACCGGCAGAAGCTTGGGGCCGCTGTGCTCGGCAAGCCCGACGAACTGCGTGCGTTGGAACGCATTGTTCACCCTGCAGTCTACCATGTTCGCCAGCATTTTTTGAGGCGCAACCGGTCTTGCCCAATGGTGGTGCTGGATATCCCGTTGCTGTTTGAAAAAGGCGGCGCAAAACAGGTGGGCGTGACGGTTGTTGTTTCGGCCCCCGCCTTTCTGCAGACGCGCCGGGTGTTGCGGCGGCCCGGCATGACGGCGGCCAAACTCAAGCATATCCGCAATTTGCAGGTGCCCGATCATGTCAAACGGCGGCGCGCAGACTTTGTGATCAACACCGGCCAATCGATGCGGGAAACCCGCGCCGAAGTTCGCCGTCTCATCACTTGCCTTCGCCACCGGAAGCGTCGATAGTCTGGGCGATGCGTGAGGTTGTTTTTGATACCGAGACGACCGGGTTGAGCGCCGCAAATGGCGACAGGCTGGTTGAAATTGGATGTGTAGAGCTGGTCAACCGGGTTGAGACGGGGCGTGTCTTTCACGTCTATATCAATCCCGAACGGCCGATGAACCCGGAAGCACAGGCGATTCACGGGCTGTCCGATGCCTTCTTGGCCGACAAGCAGCTCTTTTCAGACATTGTTGAAGATCTGCTCGACTTTTTCGATGACAGTCCGCTCGTCGCGCATAATGCCAATTTCGATTTTGCGTTTTTGAACGAGGAACTGTCGCGCCTGAACCGGCCCGATATTCCCCAGGCGCGGATGGTTGATACTTTGGCGCTCTCCAAGGTTAAGTTCCCGGGCGCCAAACATAGTCTCGACGCCTTATGCACACGCTATGGCATTGATCGGTCGCACCGGATCAAGCACGGTGCCCTTCTCGATGCCCAGTTGCTGTCTTTGGTGTATGTGGAACTGACCGGTGGCCGCCAAATTGGTCTTGGCCTTGCAGATGCGCCGGCAACACTTCCCGATGAACCCGAGCGCCCCGCCTCCGCGCGCGTGGCCCGCCCCCCGCGGCCGCACAACGCGTCGGCTGAAGAACTTGATCGTCACGCTGCCTTTGTCGCCAAACTCAGCAACCCATTATGGGATTTGGACAAGGATAAGGAGGGTCTTGCCGCTGCATGAGTTGAAGGGGACGCAATCGCACCTACTTAAAATGTGAAGGAGAACGCATATGGAAATCCGCATCTCAGGACACAGAGTTGATACAGGCGATGCTCTCCAGACACATGTCAGCGACAGGCTCCAAGGCGTTGCCGACAAATATTTCCAGCGCACCCATTCTGCCCAGGCCACTTTCTCCAAAGGCCCGCATGATCACGGGTTTTCATGTGATATTGTGATGCACGTTGTGCGCGGCGTTGTGCTCAAGGCGTCGCATACTGGGCAGGAAGCCCGCCCCGCCTTTGAAGGCGCTGCCGACAAGATTGAAAAGCAGCTCCGCCGCTATAAGCGCCGCTTGCGGGATGATCATAGCGGCCCCACGGGCATGACGCTGCCCGAAGACAATGCGGGTTACACGGTGTTTGAACCGATGGCCGATGATGATGTGGCGTCCGGAGATAACCCAGTGGTGATCGCGGAAACGCGCGTCGATGTGCCTGATGCCAGCGTCTCCGATGCGGTGATGATGCTCGATCTCCGGCACACAAATGCCATGCTATTCCGCAATGCCGGCACGGGCACCTACAACATGGTTTATCGCCGAAATGACGGGACGATTGGGTGGGTAGAACCGCACGATTGAGTGGGGATCAGGAGACGGAGCTTGCGGGAACGCCGGTTTCTGTTAAAGGCGCCTCCCAAATTCCCATTCTGGACATAATATGACAGAGATCAACTCTCTTCTCGTCCCCGGCGTTGTCGCCGCGGGGGCGAACATCACAACGTCCAAGGCGCTGTTCCAGCATCTTGGGCAGGTGGCGGAACGCGAATATGGCCTGTCGGCAACAGAAGTTGTCGACCGGCTCACAGAGCGGGAGCGCCTTGGCTCGACCGGATTTGGCGGTGGGGTTGCGATTCCGCATGGCAAAATTGACGGGCTCACCCATGTTGTTGGCCTGTTCATCCAGCTCGCCCAACCGGTTGATGTCAAAGCGATCGATGATCTTCCGGTCGACCTCGTCTTCTGCCTATTGTCCCCGCCCGATGCGGGGTCGGAGCATCTGAAAGCCTTAGCGCAAGTCAGCCGCTGGCTGCGCGACCGGGCCTTCGTCGCCAAGCTGCGCGGCGCCGGGTCTGCAGATGCTATTTACGCCCTCTTCGCCGCGTCTGAAGCACGCGACGCAGCCTGATTCGTCGGAGGCAAGGGAGATGACGCCCCGCCTCGCCACAGGTGTTTATGTGAATGCCCTCATCCGGCGGGTGAACCAGTCGGGCGGTATGGCGATGGTGTTGGCCAAAGGCGATGAGACGTCCGGTGCGCTGATCCTCATCACGCGTGAAAAAGGGCGCTATTCCGGTATCTTGGAGCGCACACTGACCCCAGACGGGGCATACAAATGGTCTCCTGTTTTCTCGCAAGTTATTGAAAAAGAAGAAGAAATTTCTCAGTTCTGTGCGCGCCGGCAAGCGTCGGACCCCGATATCTGGATTGTAGAACTGGATATCCCGCAGGCTGCACGGTTCGCCGCTGAAATGGACGGCGCGCGTTGACATTGATGCGCTGCACAACGAAGGCCCCGACACGTTAAAGC
>JBBATT010000038.1:0-11967 GCA_040398605.1 Chakrabartia sp. | reverse complement strand
AAGCGAACAAAAACCAGTCGGATTGCGCATCCGCGCTACATGGCGTTCTTTGCCCTGCTGGTGTCGGGCTTTGCAGCGTTCTCTGTCTACCTGCCTATGGAGATGGCCCTCATTGGCGGGTTCGACATCGCCGCGGATGCTTTTGCCCTCTCACTTCTCTCAGCTTGGCAGCACAGCTCACCGGACACCATCCGCAAGACAGCCTCGCGGGACGATGGCGGACGGCAAATCCTGCTCGCTCTGACCGCGATCATCGTAACCGTCGTCACCCTCTCAGTCGCCGTCCTTATCAAGGATAAGGACGCTCTCACTGTCGGTCGCATCGCCTTGTTGGTGCTCACCTTATTGTCGGGCTGGGTCTTCACCAACCTCGCCTTCGCGATCCATTATGCGCACGTCTTTTATGACGCGCAGCCAAGTGGCGACGACCAAGGCGGCCTCGACTTTCCGGGCGGAGACGCGCCGGTATTCGCCGACTTCGTCTATTTTTCTTTTGTCATCGGCATGACCTGCCAAACCGCAGACATCAATCTGACAAGCCAAGTCTTCCGCCGCGTGGTGACGTTCCACGGACTATTCGCCTTTGTCTTCAATCTTGGAATATTGGCGTTGATGGTCAATGTCATTGCCGGGGCCCACTAATACTCCATGATGCACGCAATAAAAAATATTTAATATCAATACGATGCGCATATCGTAAATATTAACGTCTATGTAACTAGGATATGACCCCTCAATACTGTAAATTGAGAATGGCTGGGCACCGAGGCCAATCAAGCAGTCGGGGCAGGATGCTTGGGCGATCTCGGCCCTCAAATGCAGAGGGGTGATGGGGGCGTGACACCGAACGAGGATGGCGAACGGGTCCGGCGAGAGGCCGGGGATGGGCAGGACTTCGTCCAGACCCCCTTACCGTCCTTTAAGGTAGATCAAGACATCTGCCCGACCTTGCAGAGAAGGCCAGACGTTGCCGTGCACGTCAGGCCCCTGCCACTGGGTCGCATTTCAAAACCCTGGGCAGAGTTTGCCGCAGATCATGGTGGGTCATGGCGGTCCGACCCCGGCCATATCCGGGTCACCCGCCTGCGCCATCTTTTGAGCGGACGCCTCTTCGCCTTTGAGGCATTTGCTCAAGCCGAGCCTATTCGGGGGCAGAAGATCGCGCAATGCCTTGTGAGCGTGCGCGGGTCCCGCATGACATTCATAGATGGGCTTCAGGTCGCAGATGGGTTTGCGACCGCCCGTCCCGTCATCCTTCAGCAAATCCTAGCCTTTCTGCCCGCCGGACACCTTACATATGGATGGTCGTGGTCGCTGGAGGATGTTCCGCTTGAAGATTTTAAGCAGATCCCCGGGACGTCAAACCATCAAAGCCGGGACGTCATCGTCCATTCGGTTAATCTGGCCAATTGGGACAGCTGGGACAGTTACTACCGCTCCATCAGTAACAATGTCCGCCGGAACGTGAAACGGGCTGAACAGGCCGAAACGCCCGTCGAGATTATCCATGGCACGGGGCTCGCCGCGTTGCGCCTTATCCCAGACCTCGTCCAGATGCGCCGCCACACGATGGACCGGGTCGATTTCGATCATCCTATGTGGCGCATGGCGCTGTCCTATGGGGCGAACATCGCAGTGATGCCGCACCGATGCCATATTGCCATAGCCCGGCAGGGCGCAAAGCCGCTTGCGGGTCTGTTCGGATATGAATTTGGCCGAACCTTTTATTACTGGCACGGCGGGTCAGTTGACGCGAATAATGGCGCCGCGTGGAAATTGCTGACCGATATGGTCAGCCTGTGGCGCGAAAAGCACCCCGACGGCCAGTTCGTCATGGGCTATTTTGACGACACGCTGCCCGGTTACCGGCGCGAAGGTTTGCACCGACAGCGCGAATCCCTGCGCAAGTCAGACTATACGACGCGCCTCATCAGCCTTGATTGGATGCCCGCCAACGACGGCTAAGGCGTCACCACATTGAACGTCATTTCCGGCTTGTCGAGGGCGACAAACATTGCACCAATGGCTGTCGGATCCCCTTCAAATTTCATCGCGCCGGACTGGATCGCCTGACCAATGTCGAGGGTCTGGAGGATCAGGCTATCAAAGGTCTGGCGTGTTGTCGTGAGTGTGGCTGTCGGCTTATCGAGAAGCTGCCCCATGCTGGGGAACAGCACCGACTCGCCAACATGCATCGCGACCTTTTCATTGCGGTCGGTAAAGACGATCTGAACTGTCGTGTTGGGCCTCGTCGACTTGGCCGGGTTGAAGCGGGCGGCCAAAGCATCCATCAGATTGGCCGTCGGCACCGCGCGGATGACGCCAGCGCCTGCGACATCGATCCGCGGCTTGGGCACCCCGTTGCGCAGTTCAAAAGCCGATTGCAGGAAGACATTCCGCCAAGTGCCGGCCTCTGCCTGAAAGCCCTGCTGTTCATAGCTGGCAGCAAGCCACTGCTTGGCCAGCGCATTGGCAGGGTCGGCAAAGACGATGTGATTGAACACTGTCGATGACCAGCGATAGTCGCCACCATCATAGGCCTTGATGCCCACAGCCAGCGCCTTTTTCGCGCCACCCATGGCCGCGACGTAGCGCTTTGATTCCTCGGTCGGGACATGGCGGTTGTAATTGGCGGGAACACCGTCCCACCAGCCGAAATAATATTGGAAAACCGCCTTCGCATTGTGGTTGTAGGTGCCGTAATATCCACGCGTCGAAAAATCGGTCTTGGCGAAGGCCGGTTCACCTACCTGCTCAGCAATTTCCGTTGCCGTCTCTCCGCTATTGGCAAGCCGCATCGTCTGATCATGGATGAAGCGGTAGGTGTCGCGGTGGTGCGCCAGGAAGGTCTTCACATTGTCTGACCCCCATGTCGGCCAATTGTGCGACCCGAAGACAACATCAGACTTGTCGCCATAGCCCCGCAAAGCCGTATCAATCGCCTTGGACCAGTTGAGCGTGTCACGTGCCTTGGCACCGCGCTGCGTCAGCACATTGTGGAAGGTGCCCGTCGCCACTTCAGACGAACAAAGCGCTTTGAAGTCGGGCAGATAGAACATGAATTCGGCTGGCGCTTCGGATGAGGCTGCATCGATGAATTCAAAGGTAATACCGTCAATCACGACGGGTGCCGCCCCCTTCGCCACTTCCATTGTCGGCTTGGCAAGGGAAGCCCTGTTGTTGGACGGAAGCGCTTGGCCGAGACCTGTCCCCACCTGCGCCGTCGCGTTGCGGGGTAGAGCAGCACCAAACTGAAAGCCTGCGCGGCGGCCCATATAGACACCCGCGATCACATTTTCGCTGATCGCCTCATCAGTAAAGCCGTGCGGGGCGACAATCGGGATTTTGCCGGATGCCAGCACTTCAGGCGAAGCGAGCGCTGCCACGCCGCCATAATGATCCCCATGGCTATGCGTGAAAACGATGCCCGTGATGGGGAGATCGCCAAGCGTCTTCCTGACGAGGTCCATGCCTGCCGCCGCGCTTTCGACGGCTGTCAGCGGATCAACCACGATCCATCCGGTCTTGCCCCGAATGACTGTCATCACCGAGATGTCATAGCCGCGGAACTGGTAGATGCCCGGCTTGACCTCAAACAGGCCATGTTCAATGTTGAGCTTGGACTGGCGCCAGAGCGACGGGTTCACGCTGGACGGCGCATCGCCTTTGACAAAGGCATAGCTGTTCACATCCCACACCACATCGCCCTTGGCGTTGCGGATGATGCCACCCTCGATCTGCGCCAGGCGACCCCGTGTCGCATCAGCAAAGTCGGATGCGTCGTTAAGAGGCAGGGCTGCCGCCACCTTTGCATTGGCGTCCGCTGTTGCCTTGGTGACGGTACCGGGGGCCGGTGGCTCCCGCCCGACGGCTGGTGCGGCCAAAACTAGCGCAAGCGCGGTGAACGTAACCAAGTGGCGCATGATCCCTCCTAAGGGCCGCGCCAGATATCATCCCCGCGTCGGCCTAATTAACATATCCCTTTAGCTCATCGCCCGTAAGCCGCACGACGTGCAACACATTTGTGGAGCCGGGCGTCCCAAAGGGCACGCCCGCCATCACGATGACCCGGTCACCACCCTTGGCAAGGCCGTGGCGCAGCGCCATCCGCTTCGACTTGGCGACCATTTCCTCAAACGATCCGACATCCTTGGTGTGGACGGCGTGGGTGCCCCAGAGCAGGCCGAGCTGACGCGCGGTTTCCATCTTGGGGGTGAGCACGAGGATCGGCACGGCAGGACGTTCCCGCGCAATCCGTCGCGCTGTTGAACCGGATGAGGTGAAACAGATGATCGCTTTGGCCGACACCGTTGCCGCAATGTCGAAAGCAGCCTCGGCGAGAGCGTCTGCCGTCGTCGGATCGGCCTTGGTTTCGGTGAAATGGAGGCGACGGGCATAGCCTTTGTCGCCTTCGACCGAATGGGCAATCCGGTCCATCATTGCGACAGACTCTTCGGGCCAGTCGCCCGCCGCACTTTCCGCAGACAGCATGACGGCATCGGCGCCATCATAGATGGCCGTCGCCACGTCAGATACCTCCGCACGCGTTGGCGAGGGCGACTTGATCATAGATTCGAGCATTTGCGTGGCGACAACGACGGGCTTGCCCAATTCGCGCGCGGTTTCCACGATGCGCTTCTGGGCGGGCGGAACGGCTTCGGGCGGAAGCTCAACCCCCAAATCGCCGCGGGCGACCATCACAGCATCGCACAACTCCAAAATGCCTTCGAGGCAATCAAGGGCCGCTGGCTTTTCGATCTTGGCGAGCAAGGCCGCCTTGCCGCCTATCAATCGGCGGGCTTCGGCCAAGTCTTCGGGGCGCTGCACGAAGGACAGGGCAATCCAGTCCACATTCTGGTCAACGGCAAAGGCAAGGTCAGACCGGTCCTTTTCCGTCAACGCCGCCAGCGGCACGACGACGTCAGGAACATTCAGGCCCTTATTGTTGGACAGGACGCCCCCCACTTCAACCCGCGTCGTCAGGCTGGTTTCGCCAAGGTCCGTCACGCGCAGCACCAGCTTGCCATCGTCAAGCAGCAGCCGCGACCCGACTTCGAGCGCGTAAAACACTTCCTTATGTGGCAGGCAGACGCGCGCCGCATCGCCCGGCGTCGGGTCGAGATCGAGCAGGAAGGCCTGCCCGGTTTCCAGCATCACGCTGCCCTCCGCAAAGGCGCCGACGCGCAGCTTGGGGCCTTGCAGATCGACAAGGATCGTCGTTGTGCGGCCGTGGAGCACTTCGAGGTTGCGGATGATGCGGATAACCTCTGCCTTGTCCGCCTGATCGCCATGGCTCATATTGATGCGGAAGGCATCGGCCCCGGCGCGGAACAGCCGGCCAATCATTTCCGGCGTCCGGCTTGCCGGACCCAGCGTTGCAAGGATACGGACTTTGCGGCCACGGGGCGGCAGATACTCAGTCAATCGATCACTCCACTTCTCGTTGCCCGCCATAGCGGCTAATCAATTCCGATCAAACGAAGGAAACCGAATTCATGGATATTGACACGCTTGATGACGCTACGGCGGCAACAGCCTTTCGTCGCCTCGTCCGCCACTTGCAGCACCGCACCGATGCGCAGAATGTCGATCTGATGGGCCTTGCGGGTTTTTGCCGCAATTGTCTGGGCGATTGGGTCGCCGAAGCCGCCGACATCCCCAAGGATGATGGCCGCGCCATTGTCTATGGCATGCCATATGCCGCGTGGAAGGCGAACCACCAACAACCTGCCAGTGAAGAACAACTTCGCCGGATGGAGGAAAGCGTCGCGAAAAACGCGCACTGACGCGCTTGCGCAATCCGGCGGGGCGTGGCTAGAGGTCTCTATTCGTCAACGCCCGGAGACTTCTGCCGATGCCCACGCTTGTCCTCATCCGCCATGGCCAGTCCACTTGGAATTTGGAAAACCGCTTCACCGGCTGGTGGGATGTCGACGTGACCGAAAAGGGTGCCGAGGAAGCGCGCGCCGCCGGTCGCCTGATGCGCGACAAGGGCCTCGACTTCGACAGCTGCTTCACCTCGCTGCAAAGCCGCGCGATCAAGACGCTCAACCTTGCGCTAGAGGAAATGGGTCGCCTCTGGCTGCCGGTTGAAAAGGACTATCGCCTGAATGAGCGGCATTATGGCGGGCTGACGGGCCTTGATAAGGCCGAGACCGCCGCCAAGCATGGCGACGCGCAGGTCAAAATCTGGCGCCGCAGCTTTGACGTGCCTCCGCCTCCGCTGGAGCCGGGCAGTGAATTCGATCTGTCCAAAGACCGTCGCTATGCCGGGATCACTGTGCCCGCGACCGAGAGCCTGAAGGACACCATCGCGCGTGTATTGCCCTATTGGGAAAACCGCATTGCGCCGGAATTAAAGGCCGGAAAGCGCGTGCTGATTTCAGCGCATGGCAATTCGCTGCGTGCGCTCGTCAAGCATCTGTCGAACATTCCCGATGATGAGATTACCGGCCTAGAAATCCCGACCGGTCAGCCGATCGTTTATGATCTGGCGGACGACCTTTCGGCCAAAGACCGTTATTATCTGTCGGAGCGCTGAGCCAAGCGCGCGCTGTACATGGCCGCATCTGCCCGGCCTATGGCAACGTCCACACTGTCATCGGCGCGGATCATCGTGACCCCCCAGGACAGGCGGATGGACAGATCCGTTTGCCCGACATGCACAGGGTCCCCCGCAACTGCGTTCACCAGAGCGCCGATGCGCTGATGGGCGTCGTCTTCTGAGACATGGTCGAGCAAGATTGCAAATTCGTCACCCGACACACGGGCGGCAAGATCGGTCACGCGAAAGGCGCTGCGAAGCCGTTCTGATATGTGCAAAAGCACAGCATCGCCTGTGATGTGACCATAGGCGTCGTTGATCGCCTTCAGCCCATCAACGTCCAAAAAAGCGAGTGCAGTCTGCGTTTGATGACGGTCGGCGAGCCGGATGGCGCGGTCCACCGCCCGCAAAAACGCGCGCCGATTGGCCAGTGGAGTCAATGTGTCGGTATCAGCAAGTTGTTCTAACTCAATGATTTTTCGACGCAGCAAGTCCACTTCCGCAAGAAGCGCCGTATATTCTTCTAACTGATCTTGGCCAAAGAGAGGATCGGCTGATAAAGACTTCATGCTCAAGGGTCGCTTCTTGATGATGCCACTGTCGTGATCTATCCGATTCGGAGTTTAATATTACTCTTATATTAGATGCAACTCACAAAGAATTAATGATGTTCCGCTTGCCGGTTCATAGCGTTGCGCTTGGCGGCCCATTTCTCTAAGGCCTTGTGACCTTGGGGCAGCAACGGGACGAGGCCAGCGACATGACCGCAGCAACGCCGGAAATCGGCATCATCATGGGCAGCCAGTCCGATTGGGCAACGATGTGCCATGCGTCTGAAGTTCTCACTGCCCTTCATATCGCGCACGAAACGCGGATCGTTTCGGCCCACCGTACGCCCGAACGCCTGTTTGATTATGCCCGCACCGCCAAGGATCGTGGTCTGAAAGTCATCATTGCAGGCGCAGGAGGTGCCGCGCACCTGCCGGGCATGGCCGCATCAATGACGATCCTGCCCGTGCTCGGCGTGCCTGTGGAATCCAAGGCATTGAGCGGCATGGATAGCTTGCTCTCCATCGTCCAAATGCCCGGCGGGGTCCCTGTGGGGACGCTGGCGATTGGCAAGGCCGGTGCGATCAATGCCGGGCTGATGGCCGCCTCCATCCTTGCGCTGAACGACCCCGCTTTGGCAGAGCGGCTCGCCGCTTGGCGCAAGGCGCAAACTGACAGCGTGGCCAACGAACCTTCATGACGGCACTTCCCCCCGGTTCGACCATTGGCATTATCGGCGGTGGCCAGCTTGGCCGGATGCTGAGCATGGCCGCCGCACAACTTGGCTATCGCTGCCATGTTTTCGCGCCGGAAGACAGCGGTCCGGCGGCAGACGTCTGCGGCAAATGGGTGCAGGGTGACTATGGCGACAGCGCAGCCCTTGCCGCCTTTGCCGATGATGTGGATGTCGTCACATTTGAATTTGAAAATGTAGAGCCGGACCCGCTGCGCAGCATCGCCGCGCACGCCGCGCTTTACCCGCCGATTGACGCTCTGGAAATCGGGCAGGACCGGATCCGCGAAAAGACGTTTGCGGCTGATTGCGGCGCGCGCACGGCAGACTGGGCGGAGGTGAATAGCCGCGCTGATCTGGACACCGCCCTCGCCAAGATCGGCACGCCCGCCATCCTGAAGACGACGCGCTTTGGCTATGACGGCAAAGGTCAGGCCCGCATTACAAAGCCGGGCGATGCCGACGCGGCTTGGGGTGCCTTGTCCGACGCCGGCACGCTCATTCTCGAAAAGATGGTGCCCTTCGTGCATGAGTTTTCGCTGCTAATCGCGCGGGACCAGCAAGGCAGCATCGCCTTTTGGGATGCGCCGGAAAACGTCCATAAGGACGGCATATTGGCGACGTCCACGGTGCCCGCCCATCCCAAGGTGCTGGAACAAGTGCCCGCCGTCCGCGCGCTGGCCCGACGCATCGCAGAAAAGCTCAACTATGTCGGCGTCTTCGCCATTGAGTTTTTCGCCAGCGACGAAGGCCCCGTCTTTAATGAGATGGCGCCGCGGGTGCACAATAGCGGCCACTGGACCATTGAAGGCGCGGTCACGTCGCAGTTTGAAAACCACATCCGCGCCGTCGTCGGCCTGCCGCTGGGTGGGACCAAGCTCGCCGCCCCCGGTGTCGAGATGCGCAATTTGATTGGCGCGGACGCCGACAAATGGCTGGAATGGGCGTCAGACCCGCTGACGCATCTTCATCTCTACGGCAAGCATGAGGCGCGCCCTGGCCGCAAGATGGGCCACATCACCCGGCTGACCGGCCTTTAATCCGCGTTAGAAGCGGGTGGCATAAGTAAAGCCCGCGCTTTTGGTATCACCCCACGGGTAAAGTGCGCTCTGCTGGGCGTCAGGACGTTTGCGAGTGATGAGGAAACCCGCGACAGTGCCGATGCCTGCACCGACCGCAACGTCCGACCAATAATGCTTCTTCCCCTCCACCCGCGCGAGGCCGACAAAGCCGGCCACGGCAAAGGCGGGAAGGCCGACAGCCAAGCCCTGCCGCTCTGTCAGAGTGGCAGCGGCGGCAAAGGCATTGGACGTGTGACCCGAAGGAAAGCTCTTCCGGTCGCTGCCGTCGGGCCGGGTCTTGGGAAATGTTTCCTTTAACCCCGTGGCGATCAGCGAGGCGGCGCCAATTGACCCTGCCGCCTGCAACGCGCCCTTTGTGTCTTTCTGGACGAGGGGCAGACCGATGGACACAGCCATCAGCGAATAGACGCCAATGTCGCTGGCCGTCTGCCAGCCTTGCGGGCTCGCCTGTGCCGGGGACGAGAGTGTGCAGGCCGCGACGAGCGCGACCGATGTGAACTTCCCAATGCTCTTCATGTTATCCCGCCTTTTCAACCATGCTTGCGCGGAACGCGAAATCGACCGTCACATTGCCGGAGATCGTCCCCGTATCGGAGAACTGGCCAGTCCCGATACCAAAATCGCGCCGGTCAAATGTTGCCGTGCCCGAGGCATTGGCCTGTTTGCCATTGATATCCAGCGAAAAGGCGAGAGAAACAGGTTTGGACACACCCTTCATCTGAAGGGCGCCCTGTGCTTCATAGCGGTTGCCGCCCTTGGCGCGGATACGGTCTGCGGTGAAGCGCGCTGTGGGGCTGGCTGCGCCGAAAAAGTCATCGCCGCGCAGCATGTCATCCCGCCCGCTATCGCCACTGTTCACCGACGCCAGCGCAATCGTGGCCTTGATTGAGGATTTGTCGAGCTGTTCCGGGTCAAACGCGATTCTCGCGTCCCAATTGCCAAAGCTGCCTGAAACCGCCTCTCCATTGACTGTCACTTTAAAGCCAAGCCGCCCGCCTTTGGCGACACGCCAATCGGGGACAACTTTGGCAACGGGCTCTGCTGCGGTCTGTGCGTTGGCCACCTCGTCAATGGCTAGTGCTGCCACCGGCGCGGCGACAGGGGCAATATCGGTCTTGGCCTGCTGAAAATCAGGGAGCGTCTGGCCCGGCTGTGGCGTGTTGGGGGATGGCATGTTCATCGCGAGGGCAAAGGCCCCGACGAGCGAAGCGATCAGCAGAGCGAACGCGGCCACGCCCACGCGGCGCGCTGGCACCATGCGGTCGAACATGGCGTCCTTGAGGAGGAACTGGTGCCGGACTGCGCCGATAACGTGCAACGCCAATAACGGAATGATCAGATCGGCCATGAGTTCATGGACCTCTTCAGCGGCTTCATGCACGTCATGCCCGGCTATCGGGAGATGCGGCCAGGGAATGACGCCGAACAGCAGCGTGGGCAGTTGCACCTTCGCGGTGGAGATCAGAACCCAGCCGGACAGGGGCACAATAATCATCACGGCATAAAAGCCCCAATGGACGGCCGTGGACAGAAGTTGCGCGATCCGGCTGTCCACCACCTTGGCAGGCCGCGGCGTCGCAAGGCGCAGGCCAAGCCGCCAGAGCGAGAGCAGCAGGACGGTGATGCCGATCGACTTATGCAATTGCATAACCCAGAACAGCTCCGGCCCGCGCTCCAGATCATCGGAGCGTTCGCCAAGGCCGAAGTTGAAGACAAGAAGCAGCGCGATGGCCCAATGGAGCAACATGGCGGAGCGCGAATAGCGGGTGCTTTGGTCTGTCATGGACGGATCATGGAAGATCGCGGCGCTACCGGAAAGCCCCAATTTGGCGAAATGAATTTACCGCAGTGCAAAAATTCGCTTTTCGCGGCTGAATTTCCACGGCAGCATGGGGGATAAACCCAAAAACAAAAAGGGAGTCGCCCAAAATGAACCGCCGCATTCCACTCGAAGTGTTCCGTGCCAATCGACGTTCCATCCTTCAAGGTCTCGGGGCAGCTGCCGTTGGGCTCAGTTTGACGGGTGCGCTTGCGGGCTGTGGAAGCAAGGAAGACGGCGCCAAGGTGGGCGGCACAGGCGAGGAACCGAAGCTCAATTTCTACAATTGGGACACCTATATCGGCGAAACCACGCTCGGCGATTTCAAGGGTGCAAGCGGCATTGACGTCAACATGTCGCTCTTTGCCACCAATGATGAACTCTTCGCAAAGCTGCGCGCGGGCAACCCCGGCTTTGACGTGATTGTGCCTTCAAATGATTTTGTGGAACGCATGGTGAAGGCGGATATGCTCGTGCCGCTCGACCACACCCAGATCCCCAATATCAAGAATGTCGATCCGTCCTTCATCAACGTCGCTTATGATCCGGGCCGCAAATTTTCGCTGCCATACACATGGCTGGTGCTCGGCATCGGCTATCGCAAGTCAAAGGTGAAGGCGAAGCCCGACAGCTGGAAGATCCTCTTCGATTCGCCAGAATATAAGAGCCGCATCGCGCTCTTGTCCGAAGCCGGTGACATGTTCCGCCTCTACGGCAAATATCTTGGCAAATCGGTCAATAGCCTGACACCGGAAGACCTAAAGACCATTGAAGCGCTGATGATCAAGCAGAAGCCCAATGTGAAGGCATTCCACGAGGATAATGGCCAGGACCTGCTCTTGTCCGGCGAAGTCGACCTTGTGCTCGAATATAATGGCGACATCGCCCAAATCATGACCGAGGATGACGACATCGACTTTGTCATTCCAAAGGAAGGCAGCCAGCTCAATTCCGATACGTTGTGCATCCCCAAGGGTGCCCCGCATCCCAAGAACGCGCATGCCTTCATCAACTATTTGCTGGATGCCGAAGCGGGCAAAAAGATTGCCGAAACGATCCTCTATCCAACGCCAAACGCTGCGGCCAAGGCGCTGATGCCGGACGCCTATAAGAACAACCCCGTCATCTTCCCACCGGCCGATCTGCTCGCCAAATGTGAGTATGCAGCCTATAATGAAAAGCTGCAGCCGCTTTACGAAGAAGCCTTCACCCGCGTCCGCGCGGCCTAATCTTCAGGCCG
>JBBATT010000037.1:0-12219 GCA_040398605.1 Chakrabartia sp. | reverse complement strand
GATGCGCCTTTTCCCGCCGTCATCTTTAGCGCGGGTGTGATTGGGTTTGCGGTTGCGGCCTATCGCCCGGGTTTAATGGCGATCAACGTCTCAAACGACGCCGTGCTGCCACCCCGGCCATCTTTATGGCCAACTATCAGATCGATTGCGGTGTGGCTTCTTATATGGGCGACGCCGATGGCCCTCGTTTTGGCCACGCTGGGTGACCAGCATGTGCTTTGGAAGATTGGCGTCTTCTTCTCCCAACTCGCCATTGTGACCTTTGGCGGCGCCTATGCGGTGCTGGCCTATATGGCGCAGCAGGCGGTAGACGGGTTCGGCTGGCTCTCGGCCGGGGAAATGGCGGATGGATTAGGGCTGGCCGAAACAACGCCCGGGCCGCTCATCATGGTGACGCAGTTCGTCGGCTATATTGCAGCCTTCCGTGATCCAGCGCCCTTCACGCCCGTCACGGCGGCCTTGCTTGGGGCAGGGCTGACGACGTGGGTCACTTTTGCGCCCTGCTTCCTTTGGATATTTGCCTTCGCGCCTTGGATTGAACGATTGCGCCATGCCCGGCGGCTGCAAGGCGCGCTGGCAGCGATTACCGCCGCGGTGGTCGGTGTGATTGCCAATCTGGGGCTCTGGTTCGCGATCCATGTGCTCTTCGCCCGGACGTCCACGTCCGGCTGGCCCGATTTTTCAAGCTTTGACGCCCGCACAGCTTTGATCGCGGCGCTCGCCGCTGTCCTGCTGTTCCCCCTGAAGCGCTCGATCTTTGAAGTTCTGGCCGCCTCGGCGCTGGCTGGACTTCTGCTCCACAGTTTCTGGTTCTAGCCAGAACGGCGGTTGACTTGATCAACACCGCTTCCTAAGGGGAGCGCGCCTTGGCGGGGTTGCCCGTGGTCATGGTGGTTTTCCCTTCCCCAAAGAAAGGAGGACTCGGCATGAACTCGGAAGATCCCGCGCAGGACGGTAAAAGCCCGTCAGACCCTCGGCTCGATTCGTTAGACATGCAGCTGAAAAAGGTCAGACAGGCGGAAAAAATCCGTTCGGGAAACAAGGACCAGGCGCCCGCCAAAGGAATGCGGCAGGGCAACCGGGTTCTGACCGAATTGATTGCCGGCCCTGCGGGTGGTGCGTTGCTTGGCTGGTTCTTGGACCGGTTGTTCGGCACATCCCCCGGGATCCTGTTAGTTGCCATGTTCCTTGGGATCGTGGTGGCGTTCAGGAATATCATAAGGATTTCAAACGAGCGTCCAGAATAGTCTGGGCGCTTTGTGTGCATAAACGGGGTTGGAATTACGTGGCTTCCGAAGGCGGCAAGATCGATCCGATGCACCAGTTCATGATTGAGCCGATTGTTCCGCTCAATCTCGCTGGTTATGACATCTCGTTCACCAATTCCTCGCTGTTCATGATCTTGGTCATGGCGACGATCTGGGTGTTCATGCTGGGTGGCATGAAGCGTCAAATGGTGCCCGGCCGCTGGCAGGCAGCTGTCGAGGGCGTGAACGGTTTCGTCAACGATATGGTCTCCACCAGCGTTGGGCCTGAGGGCAAGAAGTACGTTCCGCTCGTCTTCTCGCTGTTCATGTTCATCCTCGTGGCGAACTTCATGGGCATGATGCCGTTCGGCATCGTCCCGGGCGGCCACGCCTTTACAGTCACCAGCCATCTGACGGTTACCGCGGTTCTCGCGATCCTCAGCTTCGGCACGGTGCTGGTTGTCGGCTTCTGGAAGCACAAGCTGCACTTCTTCAGCCTGTTTGTGCCGCATGGCACGCCTTGGTGGCTGATGTGGCTCATCCCGTTCATTGAGCTGTTCTCGTTCCTCATCCGCCCGTTCAGCCTCGCGCTGCGACTGTTCGTCGCCATGACGGCAGGCCACGTGCTGATGAAGGTGCTCGCAGGCTTTGTGATCAACGGTTTGAACGCCGATGCGGCTTGGGTCGCTCCGGTCGTCAGCCTTCCTGCCTTTATCCTGATGATTGGTATCACCATGCTGGAACTGCTGGTGTGCGCCATTCAGGCCTATGTCTTTGCGCTTCTCACGTCGCTGTACATCAACGACGCTGTGAATTTGCACTGAGTTTTTCGACAACCAACTGTGTAATTTATTTTCTAAAGGGAGTTTTATCATGGACGCAGAAGCAGCAAAGTTGATCGGTGCCGGTCTCGCAGCCATCGGTGCAGGCCTCGCAGCCGGCGGCGTGGGTAACGTCTTCGGTTCGTTCCTTCAGGGCGCACTTCGCAACCCGGCAGCCGCTGATGGCCAGCAGGGTCGTTTGTTCATCGGCTTCGCCGCAGCCGAACTTCTCGGCCTGCTGGCGTTCGTCGTCGCGATGATCCTGATCTTCGTCGCGTAACGAACACAAGAATTAAGGACGGCTCTCCGCCATGCCCCAGATTTCCCAGATCCTTGAGACCTATGCGTCGCAATTCTTCTGGCTGCTGATTGTCTTTGCTCTGATCTATTTTTTGATCGGCATGGGCATCCTGCCAAAGGTTGACGCTGCGGTTGATGCCCGTGATGCAAAAATCGCGAGCGACCTTGCTGCCGCCGAAAAGGTGCGTGGCGAGGCGGAAGGTCTGGAAGGGGCATGGCAGGCCGAACTGACGCAGACCCGCAATGCGGCTCAGGCAGAGGCTCAGAAGGCCAAAGCCAAGGCGCAGAAGGATGCGGAAGCACGTCTGGCTAAGGCAGATGCGGACATCGCAGCCAAGACCAGCGAAGCTGAAGCAGCGATTGCCAAGGCTCGCGCCTCGGCTCTGTCGGGTCTGGAAGCTGTCGCAGCAGACGCGGCGCAGGATATTGTGGCTAAGGTCTCCGGTATTAAGGTCACCTCGGCACAGGCAACACAGGCAGTGAAGGCCGCTTTGTCCAATGGCTGAAGAAACGCACGCATCGACAGAAGCCCATGGCGGCGCTGTAGAACACGCCGCTCCGGCAGCGCTGGGCATGGACGCGACCATGTGGGTGGCTTTGGCCATGCTCGTCGTCATTGGTATTGCGCTGTGGCAGCGCGTGCCGGCGATGATCGCTAATGCGCTCGACAAGAAGATTGCGGGCATCAAGGAACAGCTGGATGCAGCCTCTGACCTGCGCAAGCAGGCCGAAGCGATCAAGGCGGACTATGAAGCCAAGTCCAAGGAAGCGGCCAAGGACGCTGAAGCCATGAAGGCGGCAGCGGCTGAGGAAGCCAAGCTGATCGTGTCCAAGGCGAAGGAAGATGCGACTGCGCTCATCGCGCGCCGCACCAAGACCGCTGAAGAAAAGATTGCCGCTGCGGAACGCGCGGCCATCGCTGACGTTCGCGCTCAGGCAGCAACTGCTGCAACGGCGGCGGCGTCGGCTCTCATTGCCAAGGGCCATGATGGCAAGGCGGACAAGCCACTTGTTGATGAGACGATCTCAACGCTGAACTAAGCACCTCGCAAGTGCTGAACAAAGGGGCGGGCCGGGAAACTGGCGCCGCCCTTTTTGTTTTCCCTCCCCTAACCCCTCCCGCTTGCGGGAGGGGTTAGGGGAGGGCAAGTGCGCGTTCGTTAAAATCGCAGCATGATCTTGCGCGCAAGAGCCGGCGACATGCTGTGCACAAGCTGCAGCAGCTTCACCATGCCGACATTGGCTTCGTCCGCATTGCGCTCCATCGCGACAACAATCTGACGGGCACATTCCGCAGGGGCCATCTTCTTGCTGCCGCGTCCGGCGGTAAGCTTGGTTTCGACGACGGGGGGAAGCGCCTCCAACACATGGACCTTCGTTCCGGCCAGTTGCACCCGCAGCGCCTGCGTGTAGCTGCGCAAGGCGGCCTTGGTGGCGCAATAGACCGGCCCGCCTGCGCGAGGCGCGATGGCAAGACCTGATGTCACATTGACGATCATCGCCTCGGGCCGCGCCCGTAACGACGGGAGCATCCGTGCAATCAAGTGGATCGGCGCGTTGAGGTTGAGGAAGATGCAGCTGTCATTGTCTGCCAGGTCAGGTGCTGCCTCGCGAAAATCATGGTCGCTGCCAGCCCCTGCATTGTTGATGAGGATGTCGGGTGCGCGATTGCCAACCCCGCTAATGACGGCATCCACGCCTTTGGGCAGAGAGAGATCGGCTGCGATCACCTCAAAACCATCCGCCTTTGCAGCGGCAATCCGCTCCGCATTCCGGCCCGTTACGATCACTGTTGCGCCCTTGGCGCGAAGCTGGTGCGCGAGCTCCTTACCAATTCCGTCTGTTCCGCCCGTCAACAATATGGTCTTGCCTGCCAGTTGCATCTATTGTCTCCCCAATTGCTTCTTATTCCATCACAAGTTGATCTTAGTCGCCTCGCATGTCCACGCCCAATTCTCCAGATCGTTTCAATGAAGATCGCGCAGCCTATACGGTGCGCGGGGCCGCCAATCAGCCTGATCTGGAGGCGGGGGTGGCCGCCATCCGCAATGTGGTGAAGACGCTGCCGACCAAACCGGGCGTCTATCGCATGTACGACGCGCGCGGGGATGTGCTCTATGTCGGCAAGGCAAAGGCCCTCAAGAACCGGGTGACGAACTACACGCAGGTGGAACGCTTGCCCAATCGCCTGCGCCGGATGGTCGCGCAAACGCGCAGCATGACCATCGTCACGACCAATAGCGAGGCGGAAGCTCTGCTGCTCGAAGCGCAGCTCATTAAGCGCTACAGGCCAGCCTACAATGTGCTGCTGCGCGACGACAAAAGCTTCCCATTCATTCTCCTGCGCTCGGACCATGCTTTCCCACGCATCCAGAAGCATCGCGGCGCGCGTCGGGCGAAGGGCAATTATTACGGTCCCTTTGCCAGCGCGGGGTCTGTCAACACAACGCTCAACGCCTTGCAAAAGCTCTTCCTGCTGCGCTCCTGCACCGACAGCTTTTTCAACAATCGCGACCGGCCCTGTCTGCTCTATCAAATCAAGCGCTGCTCCGCGCCCTGTGTCGGGCGGGTTGATGAGAAGCGCTACGATGATCTGGTCTCTGATGCGAAGGCGTTTTTGGGCGGCAAATCGACTGAGGTGCAGGTCAAGCTCGCCAAAGAGATGGAAGGCGCTGCCGAGGCGCTCGATTTTGAACAGGCGGCTGTCCTGCGGGACCGGCTGAAGGCGCTGACCTTCATTCAGGGCAGTCAGGCGATCAATGCCGAGGGGTTGGGCGATGCTGACATCTTCGCGCTGGCGTCCAAATCCGGGCAGGTCGGCATCCAGGCCTTCTTCATTCGTGGCGGGCAGAATTGGGGGCATCGCGCTTTCTTCCCCACGCACACCAGCGAACTGGAAGAAGCGGAAGTCTTCTCCAGCTTCCTCGCTCAATTCTATGAAGATGTGCCGCCGGCACGGACTATTCTGCTGGACCGGGTCTTGCCTGATAGCGAACTTCTGGCCGAGGCCTTTTCGGAGAAGGCTGGCCGTAAGGTCGAATTGCAGATGCCCCAACGTGGGGATCGCAAACGGCTGGTCGATCAGGCGACGCGCAATGCGATTGAGGCATTGGACCGTCGCCTTGCCGAGAGCACGACACAGGGCAAGCTGCTGCGCGAAGTCGCAGATTTGTTTGATTTGGCCGAGCCGCCGCAGCGCATTGAGATTTACGACAACAGCCATATCCAAGGCACCAATGCGCTTGGCGCGATGGTGGTGGCGGGGCCGGAAGGGTTCCAGAAGGGCCAGTTCCGCAAGTTCAACATCAAGCGCCCGGAAACGGCCCCCGGCGATGATTTTGCGATGATGCGCGAAGTGATGGAACGGCGCTTCGGACGGGCGCTGGAAGAGGACCCTGACCGCGATAAGGGTCTCTGGCCTGATCTTGTCCTGATCGACGGCGGCAAGGGGCAGGTGAGCGCGGTGAAAGCCGTTCTGGACGAACTGGGCATTGAAGACCTGACCTATGTCGGTGTCTCCAAGGGGCCAGACCGGAATGCAGGCCGCGAAATCTTTCATTTCCCCGATGGGCGGGAAATGACGCTGCCGATCAACGCGCCGGTTCTCTTCTATCTGCAGCGTCTGCGTGATGAGGCGCATCGCTTCGCCATCGGCGCACACCGGGCCAAGCGGGCAAAGGCAATCACCTCCAGCCCGCTGGATGAGGTTCCGGGCATCGGGCCGTCGCGCAAGAAGGCGTTGCTGATGCACTTTGGCACCGCGCGGGCCGTCCGCGCGGCGAGCCTAGAAGACTTGCAACGTGCGCCGGGGGTTTCGGCCACAGTCGCCCAAGCGGTGCATGATTTCTACCATGGCACCGCGAGTGAATAGCGCGCCAAAAACAACGACCTTGCGGTGCGGCCTTGCCCTGCTTAGTGATATAGGCGGCTAGCACAGTCGTCACGGGTGAATATGGACCAGTTTCAAGAACGGGTATTTCTAGGTTTTGTGGCGGTCGCGACCATCGCAATGGCTTGGATTGCTTCGCCTTTTTATGGTGCCATCCTCTGGGCGCTGACAGCGGCAATTGTCTTTGCCCCGGCCAATGCCGCGCTTGCCAAGGCCCTGAATGGCCATCGCAACACGGCCGCTGGGCTGACACTGGTTGGCATCATCGCCATCGTCATCGTGCCGGCAGTGGTTATCGGCTCCCTACTGGTTGAAGAAGCCATCGGGACCTATCAGGACCTGCAAAAGCAGCCGCTTGATATCGGTGCGATGCTGGACACGCTGCGTCACGCCTTGCCGAAGCCTATTCTGGCAGCCATCGATAAATATGCGTTGGCGGACATCGGTAAGCTGGAAGAGCGTATCTCTGCCTTCCTCACGAGCGGTCTGCGCGTGGCGGCGGAGCAGGCCGTCAGCATCGGCCAGAGCGCCTTCAGCTTTGTCGTTGGGCTGAGCATCATGCTCTATCTGACCTACTTCTTATTGCGCGATGGGCGCACAATTGCCCAGACGGTGAGCAGCCGTGTCCCCATGGCACCTGCGAAGCGCCGGGCGCTGTTTGAAAAGTTCATCACCGTGATCCGCGCGACCATCAAAGGCAGCATCGTTGTCGCAATTGTGCAAGGACTGGTCGGTGGCCTGACCTTCTACTTCCTCGACATCCGCGCACCGCTGCTTTGGGGCGTGGTGATGGGGATGTTGTCGCTTGTGCCTGCCATTGGCACCGGTCTCGTCTGGGTCCCGGTCGCGATTTATCTTCTCGCCACGGGCGACGTTGCGCGCGGTATCACTCTGTTTCTGGTGGGCTTCTTCATCATCTCGATGATCGACAATATCCTGCGGCCGATCCTTGTTGGCAAGGATACGCGTATGCCGGACTACGTCGTGCTGATCTCAACCTTGGGCGGCATCGGGGTGATGGGCATTAACGGCTTCATCACAGGCCCCGTCATCGCCGCCATGTTCATGGCCGCGTGGGACATTTTTTCTGAAGATAAGGACGTGGCGAAAGCTGCCTGACCTAGAGCTTTAGACGTTCCCGCGCGGCGAGATATTCGCGCTCCATCCGGTCGACCCGGTCAGCAACCGTTTCCACCTTATGGACAGCGCCAATACCTTGGCCGGAGCCCCAAATGTCACGCCAAGCCTTAGCTTCGGTATTGCCGCCAGATCCAAAGTTCATCGTGCTGATGTCACCTTGGGGCAGGTTGTCCGGATCGAGCCCTGCATTGACGATCGACTGGCGCAGATAATTGCCATGGACGCCTGTAAACAGGTCTGAATAGACAATATCCGAAGCCCGGCCTTCGACGATGCCGCCCTTATAGCCATCGTCCGCGCGCGCCTCGACCGTCGCGATCCAAGGCGAGCCGATATAGCCAAAGTCGGCGCCCATGGCTTGGGCCGCCAGAACAGCATCCCCCGTTGCGATACAGCCTGACAGGGCGACTGGCCCATCAAACCACTGCCGGATTTCCTGAATGATGGCGAAGGGCGACAGGCGACCGGCATGGCCACCAGCGCCAACTGCGACGGGAATGAGGCCAGTTGCGCCCTTTTCAATCGCCTTGCGGGCAAAGCGGTCGTCAATCACGTCATGTAGCGTGACGCCGCCCCAACGCGTGACGGCCGCGTTCAGATCTTCGCGCGCGCCCAGTGAGGTGATGACGATGGGAACCTGCCACTTTTCGCAGGACACCATGTCCTCTTCCCAACGGTTGTTGGACTTATGGACGATCTGGTTGACGGCGTAAGGCGCTGCCGGACGATCAGGGTTTTCCCGGTTCCAGGCGGCCAGTTCTTCAGTGATCTGGTGGATCCACTCATCCAGCTGCGCCTGTGGGCGCGCGTTGAGCGCCGGGAAGGAGCCGACAATCCCCGCCTTGCACTGGGCAATGACGAGTTCGGGACCCGAAACGAGGAAGAGGGGCGAGCCGATGATCGGCAGGCGGAGGCGGTCAAAAATAGCTGGGACTGTCATACCTCAGTTTCTTAGCGCAACTTATGTGCGTGTCCAGCCGAACTTTACGTGAACGTTAGCCTTTGTTTTTGTCCGCGCGCAACCGATCCCAATAAGCGAGCCGTTCTTGAATTTTCGATTCAAAGCCGCGGGGGGAAGGGGCGTAGAACGTCTGCGGCGTCATCTCATCCGGCCAATAATTGTCGCCGCTGAAGGCGCCATCCTTGTCATGGTCATAGGCGTAGCCCTTGCCGTAGCCGAGGTCCTTCATCATTTTGGTCGGGGCGTTGACGATGTTCATCGGCGGCATCAGCGATCCCGTGTCATGGGCCGACCTCCAAGCCGCTTTTTGGGCTGCATAGACAGCGTTCGATTTGGGTGCCGTCGCCAGATAAAGGCAGGCCTGCACGATGGCGAGTTCACCTTCAGGACTCCCCAGAAAATCATAGGCATCCTTGGCCGCGAGGCACTGGACGAGCGCTTGCGGGTCGGCAAGGCCGATATCTTCACTGGCAAAGCGGACGAGGCGCCGCAGCACATAAAGCGGCTCTTCACCAGCCACCAGCATGCGGGCCATATAATAGAGCGCCGCCTGGGGGTCGGACCCACGCAGGCTTTTGTGGAGCGCGGAAATGAGGTTGTAATGCCCCTCCCGGTCCTTGTCATAGACGGGCATTCGCCTGTGCAGCAGTTCGGCCAGCGCCTGCGGATCGAGCGGGGCTTCGATCTTGATTGAGAAGAGCGTTTCCGCCTGATTGAGGAGGAAGCGACCATCCCCATCCGCCGAGGCAACGAGCGCGGCGCGGGCATCGGGCGTGAGGGGCAGGGACCTCCCCTCAATCTCTTCTGCACGGCTGAGCAATGTCTCCAGGGCGACCGCGCTCAGCCGGTGCAGCACCAGCACCTGGGTGCGGCTGAGCACAGCGGCGTTCAACTCAAAGCTCGGATTCTCCGTTGTCGCGCCGACAAGCGTGACGGTGCCTTTCTCGACAAAGGGCAGAAAACTGTCTTGTTGCGCGCGGTTGAAGCGGTGGATTTCATCCACGAACAGCAGCGTGCCTTGGCCGGTGCGGGCGTGATCTTCTGCGGCAGCAAAGGCCTTTTTCAGGTCAGCAACGCCGGAGAAGACAGCGGATAGCGGTTCAAAGCGTAACCCCACGGCATCTGCCAGCAGGCGCGCTGTGGTTGTCTTGCCCGTGCCCGGTGGGCCCCAAAGGATCATCGAGGAGAGTTTGCCTGCAGCCAGCATCCGTCCGATCGCGCCATTGGGGCCGGTCAGATGTTCCTGCCCGACGACATCGGCAATGGTCTGCGGGCGAAGCCGTTCCGCCAAGGGTGGGGCAGGGCCGTCTTTGCCGAACAGATCAGACACGCGCGGTGCCGCTCTTCTGGCGCACCAGCCGCTGGTAGGTTTCCAGCACAGCGTTGTTCACCTTGTCCCAATCATAAGCGCTGCTGGCTTCGGCCCCGGCAGCGCCGTGGCGCAG
Organism: Chakrabartia sp.; assembly: GCA_040398605.1. Classification (GTDB taxonomy): domain Bacteria; phylum Pseudomonadota; class Alphaproteobacteria; order Sphingomonadales; family Sphingomonadaceae; genus Aquisediminimonas. Next base: position 2,416 of record JBBATT010000037.1, on the reverse strand, counting down.
GCGCAACTCGGTATCGGTGCAATAGGTGGCCAAGGCGTCGGCAAATCCTGAGATGGATCCGGGCGTGACGAGCCGACCCGTGACGCCATCGGCCACGAGATTTTCACTGCCCGTGGCCCGCGCGGCGACCACCGGGATCGCGCAAGCCATTGTTTCCAAAGTCACATTCCCGAACGTTTCGGTGACTGACGGGTTGAAGAGCATGTCCATCGAGGCAACGGCCTGTCCGAGATCCACACCAGACCTGAAACCCACGAACACGGCATCTTGCAGCCGGCTGTCAAACCAGTCCCGCGCTGGGCCTTCGCCAATCACAAGCACTTTGTGGCGGACGCCTCTGGCCCGCAACGCATCAATCGCATCGGAAAAGACATCGAGTCCCTTTTCCATGACGAGGCGGCCAAGGAAGCCGATTACCGGTTCATCATCGGCAATGCCAAGGTCTCGGCGCCAGCCCAAGTCGCGGCGCTGGGGGTTGAAAATACTGGTATCGATCCCGCGGGCCCAAATGCCGATGTCGAAGCTCATGCGTTGTTCGCGCATGACCTGCGCCATGGATTCAGACGGGGCCACGACTGCATCGCAACGGCGATAAAAGCGCCGCAGAATCGCTTCGACGATCGGCTCCATAAAGGCCAGACCGTAATAGCGCGGATAGGTCTCAAAGCGGGTGTGCATGGAGGCAAGCACAGGAATACCGCGCTTTCTTGCCCAGCTGATCGCGCGGTGGCCCAAGTAATCGGGTGCCGCCACATGGACGATATCGGGTTTAAACGCCGCAAGGTCCCGCTTTGTGGCGGGCGTCACGCCCAAGGCCATCCGATATTCCGCGCGTCCCAAAGGCAGCGGGATGGAGCGCACACTCACAAGATCACCGGTGGGCGGGAAGGCGGGCGTGTCGGTCGTTGCGGAATAAACGCGGACGTCGACGTCTTTGCGCAACAGATAGCCGACCAAGCGATTGAGCGCCTGATTGGCGCCGTCGCGCACGTAATTATAGTTGCCACTGAACAGGGCGATGCGGAGGCGCGGTGATGTCATGGCGTGCCGATAGCGGAAAGGTCAGTCGAACGAAAGTTCCGCCCAAACGGGCAGGTGATCAGAAGCACGGCGCGCCCTCAGGCTGTGGTGCGTTCCGGCGGCTCTGATATGGAAGTCCGAACTCACAAAAATGCGGTCGAGGCGGGCGATTGGCCGCTCGCTGTGAAAGCTGGGGCCGGTGTGCGCATCATGGTGATGCCCGACAAATTCTCCAAGGCATCCGCCCGATCGCGACCATTCATTCAGGTCTCCCATCAGGATGGAGGGCATGTCGGGCGTGCGGGCATCAATCTTGGACAGCACGGATCGCACCTGTTGCCGCCGCCTGAGGCCGGAGAGATCGAGATGCATCCCGACGATCCGTAACGGTCTGTTTTTCCAATATAAATCCGCAAGGACCGCGCCGCGTGGCTCGATGGTCGGAAGATGAATGATGTCGTGCCCGAGGATGTCGATGGAGCGTCGGACGAGGATTGCATTGCCATGATGGCCAATGGAGTCAGGACGCGTCTCGAATGGGACCGGCACATAGTCCGTATGTGTGGCAATCAGATCGAGCGGCAGGGCGGAGAGGCGATTGCCAAAACGCCGGTCGGCCTCCTGCAAGGCGACAATATCGGCACCAACTTCGTTCAATACGTCGAGCACACGCTCCGGCCGACGCAGCCGGTCCGTCCCGATGCCCTTACGAATGTTATAGCTGGCGACTTTCAGCATTCCTTGGCGGAATAGCCGTCACAGGCTCAGCGGCCAAGCCCCAGTCCTGAAAGAAGGCCTTGGTCGAACTTCATGCGCAACGTCACAAACGGCCCGCTGCGGGTGTAGCGCGATGCATCATAATCCCGGTCACTAAAGCCCGTTACGTTGTAACCGATTGAGACATAGCCGTTCTTCATCGCCGCAATACCGACAGTCGGGCCGCCTGACCAGCTGAAGGAGCTACCCTTCGGGTTCTGACGCAGGGAGCCGGAGAAGCCGAGATCAACGCCTTTGCCGATATCATATTTCAGGTCAGTGCCGAACAGGTTGCTGAGGCCCTTCAGGTCGTCCGCGCCAAATTTGTCGAAAACGTAGCGGGTGCCCCAGAAGATCGAGACTTCGCTGCGGTCCTGATATTCATCGCCAACCTTTGCCACGGGGGACCAGTTGAGGCTGAAGCTGTTGACGATCCGCTGCGACTTCACATTGCCGTCGATTGTGAGGGCAACGCCGCCAATTGGCCCCGCCTGACCGAACACCGCGTTGCGTGCGACGTCGTTGCGGAACTCAAGCTTGTTGAGCACTGAGATCCGGCTTTCTTGCGGGCGGTGGGCCCAGCTCAGCGCCAGCGTTGTGGCTTCTGTCTGAACGCCGCTTTGGCCCGTTGCCTTGGTCC
>JBBATT010000036.1:0-12296 GCA_040398605.1 Chakrabartia sp. | reverse complement strand
GAACTTTGTCGAGGATGCTTTCTGCAAGGCCAGCTACCTCTTCAACTCAACGCTGCAGTATGATTTTACCGATCATCTGCGTGGATCACTGACGGTTCGGAACCTACTGGACACGATGCCGGTCAAGGATCCGACCTGGTCCAGCTATCCCTATTACAATGCCAGCTGGTATGACAGCGTCGGACGCAGCTTCTTCCTGCAGCTTACCTACAAGCTGGGAGGTGAGAAGCTTTGACCTTCGGCGCCCGTTAGGAAAGCAGAATTAGAGAAGATCGAGACCGGCAGCTAAAGCGTGTTCAACATCCGCATTCGCAGAGGGGAGGGCGCCCCGCATGTTGACGAAGCCGTGGATCATACCTTCCGCTTCAATGTGGACCACCCGCGCTCCTTGCGCTTCTGCCAAACGGGCATACGCGACTCCCTGATCGCGCAGCGGGTCAAGGCTGGTGGTGTGCACCAGCAACGGTGTCTGTGGCACTTGCCCCAGCAACAGGGAATAGCGCGGATCCCCAAAGGGGTTGCCGCAATGGCCATCAAACCAGTCCATTGCCTCACGGGTGACCATATAGCCTTCACCGCAGCGACGGGCGGAGTCCCAGTCGGTTCCACCCCCTAGAAAGGGATAGATGGCCCATTGTGCGAGAATTGGCAGTTGGGCGGGATCAATGCCAAGGCGCTGCGCGACCAATATGGCAAGGTGCCCACCGGCGCTGTCACCGCAGGTCACGATGCCGGTAATGTCCAGTCCTAGGTCTGCAGGACATGTCGCGACCCAGCGCGCGACACATTCGGCATCGTCGGCAAAAGCAGGGAAGGGATGTTCCGGGGCCAGGCGGTAATCGACGGCCAGCACCGGCAGATCCGTTCGGTCAGCGAGCGTCCGGCAGAAACTGTCATGGCTGTCCAAATCCCCGAAGACAAAACCGCCGCCATGGAAAAAGAGGATCAGCGGGCCAGCTTCATGCCGATCCTCATTTCGGTCGTAGAGTCGCAGCGGGATCGGCCCGCCGGGTCCAGGGCAGGCTAAATCCCGCACTATCGGCAAATCAACGGGTGGCGCATCGGCGAAGCCGCCCATGGCGCGGATCGCGGATCGCGCTTCGACAACGGGGAGGTGGTGGATCGGCGGCGCACCGGAGGCCTGAGCTGCGGCGAGGAAGGCGGCGACATCGGGACGAACGAAAGGTGTGTCCATATATGCTATTTCCTCGTCAGGGCAGTCGGAGGATCGGTTTGATTACCCGTCCAGTTTCACCCGCCTCAATCGCTTCAACAATATTCTCAAAGTCGAAATATTCGACCAGTCTGTCAAATGGAAAGCGACCTTCGCGGTAAAATTGGAGGAGCTGAGGAATAAAGCTCTGTGGATCGGCACTGCCTTCCACCACACCTCTTATCACACGGCCACCGCTCATGATATGGGTCGGGTCGGCTGATACCGACGTGCCGGGGCCATAGGCTCCGACCATGGCGATTTCCCCTCGCGGCGCCAGGGCTAGGATGGCCTGATTGACGAGATCGGTAATCCCCGTGGTGTCGATGATGTAATCGAAACCGGCAGGGCAGTCCGCAGCGGCGGAATGTTCGACATAGGTGCCTGCGTCCGCCCGGAATCCGAATGTCGCCCCCAGTTCGCGGGCGAGCGCGATGCGCGTGTCGTTGATATCGATCGCAACCACCGTCTTCGCCCCGGCGATCTTGGCTGCCATCACAGCGGATAGGCCTACGGCGCCGGTTCCGATGACCGCAACGCTGGACCCTGCACGGACCTTGCAGGAGTTGAGAATGGCCCCGGCGCCCGTCTGAATGCCGCAGCCAAGCGGCCCCAGCAGTTCAATGGGCAGGTCCTTATCAACCTTGATCACATTCCTCTGATTGACCAGCACATGGCTGGCGAAGGAGGACTGGCCAAAGATATGGCTGTGCACCTGCGCTCCGGCTGCGTCGGTCAAAGAGGTTGATCCGTCAGCGCGGGCACCGAAGAAGTTGAGTGGCACCCAGTTGTGGCAATAAGCTGGCTGGTGCTCATCGCAGGAAACGCACTGGCTGCACGACATGAAGCTAAGGATGACGTGGTCGCCGGGGCTTATCCCTGTGACGGCCGCGCCAACGGATGTGACGATACCGGCCCCTTCGTGCCCCAGAACAACCGGCATGGGGATGGGCAAATGCCCGTCGCGCATCACCATGTCCGTATGGCACACGCCAACGCCCCGAATTTCGACCTGAACTTCGTCAGCGCGCGGCTCTTCCATGGTGACCGTCTCGATCGCAGGCGGCGCCCCTGCTTGACGGAAAACGGCGGCGGTTGCTGCAATCGTCATTGCGAAACTTCCTTAAGTCTAGGGGAATTGGTGCATAATTTTATGGGCAGCCATGGATTAAGACCGCTCCAAAGCGGGCTTCTGAAAAGCAGTCTGAGCTTCATTGGGCCACAGAAAAGCGGCAGAGCATCAGATGATACCCCGCCGCAGTAGGGAGTTAGAATTTGAAACCAACCCGCGCATACCATTCACGCGGCCGGTTATAGCTGCCAAAATAGACCCCGGCGGCGTCGTTCGCCCCGCCTGAAACGAGGTAGCGGGTGTCGGTCAGGTTGGTGCCGCCAACTGTCAGGTCCCAGCGGCCTTCGGGCTCACGGTAGCTGACGCTGGCGTTGACGAGATCGATCGGCGGACGGCGTAGCGGCAAATAGCGGGCCACGTCGTTAAACACTTCGCTCCGGTGCGACCAATCGGCCAGAAGCACGACTGAGCTGCCATTGGCCAGGTCAATTTGGTAGCGTGGGCTGATATTGATCGACCATGTGGCGGTCTTGGGCAATTGGCCGCCGATAACCGCGCCGAGACGAAGACCCGGGATGGGCCCGGCAACGGAAGCCTGCTGGACGCTTGGCGAAAGCGTCGTGAAGTCGGCATCGAGATACCCGACGGAGGCGTTGACAGTCAGGCCTTGGACAGGTGCAACCACGGCTTCAATTTCAACACCCTTGATCCGCGCCGTGCCTGCATTGTCGATGGTTGGTGATGTGCCAACCTGCTGGTTCAACTGCACGTTCTTGTAGTTGGTGGTGAAACCAGAAACGTTCAGCTGCAGGCGACGGTCAAGCAGGGTCGACTTCACACCGATTTCGAACGTCTCGGCGATTTCCTCATCGAAATCAGGCGCGACATTGCCTTGCGGGTTGGTCAAACGTGTCGTCCAGCCGCCGGTCTTATAGCCTTCGGAATAGCTACCATAGACCATCACATCATCATTGGGGCGCAACTGCACGCCAACCTTTGGTGCAAAGTTTGAAAATTCCTTGCGATTGACGCCCGGCACATAAACGCGGACCGGGTTGGTCGGATCGGGGAACGACAAGGCCGCAAAGCAAGGCGGACCACCGGCGGCGACGGGCGGGGCCAGCGGGAAGTTGCCGAACGGCGCGATGGTGCCATCAGGCGTTGCACAGCCAAACAGTTTGTAGTTGCCGCCATTCAGGTCCTGCTGGCCACCTTCAAACTTCTTGGTTTCCTTGGTGTATCGGCCACCCAGCGTGAACGAAATCCAATCATTCACCTCAAAATCGAACTGGCCGAAGAACGCGTAGTTGCTGGTGTCAAACGTGTTTGGCCCGTCAACTTGCAGCAGGCCTTCGTCAAAGACCACGTGGTCGCGCAGATTGCCCTTTTCCTCGAAATAATAGGCACCGAGGACGAAATTCAGCCTGCCGTCGAGTAAGTTGGAGCCAAGCAGTTGCAGTTCTTCGCTGAACTGTTCCTGATTTTGCGTGAAGGTCAGCTCCAGCATGCTGAGCGGCGAACCATCGAGGTCCGATCCGGCTTTCCAGTTGGTCTTGCGGAACGCGGTGATCGACCGCAGCATAAGGCCGTCGGCCACATCAAGTTCAGCATTACCTGAAACGCCCCATGCCTGCAGCTTGTTCAGCGTCGGGCCGGTCGCATAGGTCGTGTCAGGATCGCCGGTGATGAAGCGGCCATCCCATGGCAGGCGATTATTGGTTGGGTCCGCATCGCGGTTCACGCCTGCCAATGATCCAAGAAGACCGCCCGGATTGACGCTGGTGCCACGCGCGCCGCAGATGGCGCTGGCGCCGCGTGCTGCGATTTCTGCCGGGGTTGAGCCGATGCAGAAATTGTAGAGGCCACCAAAGAGGACGCCGCCTATGGGATTGACCGGGTTAATGCCGGTGCCCGGAAGCGGGTTGGTCGGCGCAAACGGCCCGGGCGGGAAGGATACGCCCAACAAAGAGTTGTTCTGACCGGTTGAGTTCTGATTGGTGAAATCGCCCGCAAGCGTTGCCCGGAATGCGCCGTCATTGTCCCAACGCAGCTTACCGCGCAGGCTGACACTGTTGTCTTCGCTTTGGCGCGAGCCCGACGAATAGTCAGCATGGCTGAATTGGCGGAAGCTGTTGGAATTGCCAATGGCGCGCATTTCGGCGCCCGTGCCGTTATAAGCAATGCGCTTTTGGAAGCCATTGCGGCTGGTGCTGGCACCGGTGATAGATGCGGCCAGGCCTTCGGTGATCGGTAGATCGATTGTAGCGCGTGCCTTCACCAGGCTGAAGCTGCCGGTGGTCAGATCACCCACGACCCTGAATTCCTTGCCTGGATTGTGCGTGACGATGGAAACTGCGCCGCCAATGGTGTTGCGGCCAAAAAGCGTTCCCTGCGGACCCTTGAGCACTTCGATGCGATCAACGTCTGGCAGATCCTGATTTGCGCCGACGGTGCGGGCGAGGAACACGCCATCAAGGTAGATGCCGACGCCGGGATCAATGTTGAAAGCAAAGTCATCCGAACCGATGCCGCGGATCGTCGCTGAAAGCACCGCAGACGACCCCGAGAAAGGCGTCCCGCCGTCAAGGTTGACGTTCGGAGCAATCGAGCCAAGCGCCGAAATATCGTTGACCGCACGTTCGCGGAGCGCGCTGCTGCTGAAAGCCGAGATAGCGATGGGGACGTCTTGCACGTTTTCTGCACGCTTCTGCGCGGTCACGACGATTTCCTCGATCCCGCCCTGATCACCGCCTTCTTCTGCTGCTGCTGCAACAGCATTGGCCGGGGTCTGCGCCATGGCGACCGTCGCCGACATGCTGATCGCCAGCGCGGACGCGCTGGAAAAAATAAGATACGCCTTCATGTTATCCTCCCAGATATGAACCCCGTCTCTTCACATCTCGAGCGAGACAGTTCTCGGACAGGAGCGCAAGTTTGCGGACAATTGTGCAAACAATGAGGATCTGCGTGGTTCACTCAATTGGAGAGCCGGTATTTCCTTGGGCTGGAGCCTAACGCCTGCTGGAAACGGCGCGCGAAATAGGAAGGGTCTGCAAAGCCACAGTCGAGTGCGATTTGCGTGACGCTTTGATCAGGCCGCATGAGCAACAAGCGCGCAGCTCTTTGTATTCTGTGCGCGGTAATCAATTTACAGATCGTTGTGCCTGCTCTGGCGGCTGTCGCCTGTAAGGTGCGCAAAGGCACGCCTAGGTCCGTTGCCATATGCACTGGGCCAAAGTCGAATTCATCCAGTCGCTCGTCGATCATGTCCTGCATACGCTTGAACAGCGGGTCGCCTGTTATGGAGGGGCCATTGTCGCTGGATTCAAGGCTCGCGACGATTAGGTCGGTCAAAATCCCTGCATGAAGGTGCCAATGCTGGTCCGGCACATCCGCGCGCGCCTCAAGCCACAATGAATCCATGTATCGCCTGAGCAACCTTGTGCTTGGCAGTTTGCCTGAGATTGGCCGTGCTACAAAATCATCAATGTTAGGCATCTTGTTTGCCAGCGTTGCGGCATCAACTTCCACAACCATCATCTCGTGCGTCGTTTGGGTCTCGAACCGGTAATAGTCGTCCGACGCGCATATCACCATGTCTCCCTCATTCAGGGTCGCTCTGCGGCCGCGCTGATCGAGGCGCACCGTGCCTCTGACAAGGGTGTGGGCGACGAATTTGGGATTGGAATGGCTCGCTAGGCTCCGTGGCTGGCGGGTCACAATTGCAGGCGTTGAGAACGGTTTCACCATCCGCAAATCGCCCAGTTGCCAAACACTTAGCTTTGCGTCGAAAACCTCGGCTTGCGTGTCAACGCTCATCCCCGGGTAGGTAAGCCCAATCAGATCGTTCCAATAATCCAACCTGTCGTGCACACCCAGACGACGTACGGACGCCACCTCAATCACAGGCACTCTCCCGCATTTTCTTACCTTTACTTCTCTGAACATTATGAAAAATCACAGACATTGGCAAGTGAGTGCCATGACTTAAGGTATAGATGACCTGAATAGATAGGTGGACCTGATCGTCTAGACTCAACGTATCCCAAATTTTTGGAGGAGTGACGCGATCCTCAAAAAATATAAATATATCATTAACTTGGGAAGGAGATGGGCCGCGACAATCAGCGAATTAAAATGGGCTGTCATGCGGCCCCATTCTTTAAAACATGTCGCCAAGGACTAGGGCTAGACATTTATTGTAAATCACATGTGCCCGCTCCCGCGATATGCTCGGCGAGGGAAGGGGTATCGGTGGGCAATCTCATGTGCGGGTCGAACGGTTCTCGACCACGTGTACAGAGCTTCAGTTTTATAAGATGATCTAATAATTTCGATTAGAAAATCAATTTGGGATGATTTACCTTCTAAGCCGTCAGCTTTCAAAATTTAGTCGGAAAAATATAAGCTTATCCCAGATTTCTGAGGTTCTTTTCCGCCAGAGAAATGCCTGTTTTGGTTCAGGTTGCGACCTTGCACGGACTCTCAATATGTTTAATCATTAGGGTCAAAGGGATGAAAACAGCGACCGCAGCGGCCAAAAAAGGCCGCGCGATGCGCCAAAAGGGGACTATCATGATCATCAATTCTGCCCACGTCGCTCAACTTGGACTGCTTTTGCGGTCCAGCACCGCTCTGTCGGTTGCACTGGCGGCAGTGCAAGTCTCTGCGGCTGAGCCAGCATCTGCGCCGGCTGCAGACGACGTGGATCGCACCGAAATCGTCGTCACCGCCCAAAAGCGGGAGCAGAAACTGCAGGATGTCGGCATTGCGATTTCGGTGTTGAGCAAGGATGATCTTGATAACCGCAACATCACAAATGCGACAGATGTCGTGTCCGCGATACCGAACCTGAAATACAACGCTTATTCGACGTCGCAGGTCGTCTTCAACATGCGCGGCGTCTCGCAGAATGATTATGGCGATCAGCAGGAACCCCCTGTCGCGGTCTATCAGGACGACTCTTACGCAAGCTCAATCACGACAGCGAGCTTCCCGATTTTTGATCTGGCGCGGGTCGAAGCGTTGCGCGGTCCGCAGGGCACGCTGTTCGGGCGTAACGCCACCGGCGGCGCTGTGCAGTTCATTTCCAGCCAGCCGACAGACGTTTTGGATGGCTATGTCCGGCTGACCTATGGCCGTTTCAATCAGACGCAGGTTGAAGGGGCCGTGTCTGGCCCATTGAGCGACACGTTGAGCGCCCGCGTTTCTGGCATTTATGATCGCGATGATGGCTATATTGAGAACATCACGCCCGGCCAAAAGGACCGTGGGGCGAACAACCACTGGGCTCTGCGCGGCATTTTGGATTACGAACCCAGCTCTGCCTTCAAAGCCAAGCTGACGCTGCGTTATGCGCGGGCGGACATGGAACGTCAGGCCGGCCTTTATAACTATGCGCCTGCCTGCCCCAATGCGCAGTTTCAGGGTGAATTTCTCGCGCCGACGGCGACGTGCGCCTATTGGGGTGTGACGGGAACGGCCGGTAATGGCTATTTCAACCCCAACATCGCAGCCTCGCAAGGCGGCAGCCCCTGGAAGACGGCAGGCACAGGCGACGCCTATATGGATCGCACGCTTTTTGGCAGCACATTGCGGATTGACGCAGAAGTCGGCGGCTTCGACCTGACCTCGATCTCCGATTATCAGCACGTCGACAAATTCTACATTGAAAGCGGCAATGGCCCGCCCGAAATTCCCTATGTTGAAAACGTCACGCCGCCTGCGACCGCGCCATGCCCGGCGCCCAACACGTCGCTGACGTGCTACGCATCAGGTACGGTCTTCTTCCAGGATGCGAAGGTAAACCAATATTCTCAGGAATTGCGTCTGTCCAAAACCTCGGACCGGAATTTCCTGACGGTCGGTGCCTTTGGCATGATCATCGACGGAAAATACAAGGCCAAATACGCAACGCCGTTTGATGGTTATGATCCCAGCGTCAATTTCACTCAGAAGACGGAATCCTTCGCCGTCTTTGCCCAGAATGAATATAAGCTCAGCGATCAGATCAAGCTGATTGGCGGGCTGCGCTATTGGCATGATCACAAGGTTGGTGATTACACCGCGATACACACGCTGCCGCTCTACGCGCTATCGCTGCGCTTTGGGCCAAATGGCGTGTCCTATACGGACCTGACGGGGACCAACACGCCTGCGTCATGGACGTTTGGTTCCGGCACGTCGGGCGTGACCATCACTCCGGACGCGGCCTCGCCCAATTTCAGTGGCGTGACGGCGCGTGCCCAAATTGACTATAAGCCCAGCGACAATGTGTTGGCGTATGTCAGCTATAATCGCGGCTCCAAATCGGGCGGGTTTACCTTCTCCACCGGCACTCCATTCCCGACCCAGTTGGTCGATACGCTGAACAATCTGCCTTATCGGCCGGAGACGCTGAATGCCTATGAAGTCGGTTTGAAATCGACACTGGCGCGGGGAACGACGCTCAATCTAGCCGCGTTCTATTATGATTATCAGAACTATCAGGCGTTCGTTCAGGTCGGGTTTACGCAGGTCGTCCGCAATCTTCCGGCGACCGTCAAAGGCATTGAAGCGGACTTCACGACCCGGCCAGCTCCGGGCCTGACGCTGCAGCTTTCCGGCGCTTTTCAAGACAGCGAAGTGAAGGACGTATTGTTGCCGGATGGCGTCTCTCTTGTGACGCGAAACCTGCCCCAAGCATCCAAATTGTCGGGCAGTGCCTTGGCGCGGTATGAATTTGCTTTGGCAGGCGGCACGGCTTCTGTTCAGGCGGATGCGATTTTCCAGAGCAAGATGTGCTTCACTGTTATGTGTGCACCGGTGGAGCGGGAAGGGGGCTATGGCGTTGCCAATGGCCGCCTTGGCTTCACCACAGCAAATGAGAAGGTTGATGTCGCCTTGTTTGTGAGCAACCTCTTCAACCGCGCTTATCGCGTCTATGCGTTCGATGGATCGCTCTATTGGGGTGACACGCTGGGCGTCTATGCCAAGCCCCGCACTTGGGGCCTGACGGTGCGCTACAACTTCGGCAAATGAGGCGCTGAAAGCTAAGCGTTTGAAGGACCGGCCTCTGATCAAGTGTGAGAGGCCGGTCCTTTGTTTTGAGGGGAGCAAGGCAGGTGGCGAGCACGGCGGGGATATCGGACATGGGGCAGGCGGGCGCCCCAATGCAGCTGCAACGCCAGCTTGATTGGAAGGACGCTTTTTGGGCATCGAGCGGGGTGCCCGCCGGCGTTCTTCTGACCATGGGCGGCATTGCGACGATGATCGGCCAGCCAAGCTGGGTGATCTGGATCGCCTCCATCCTGATGGGGTTCATACAATCCTTCGTCTATGCGGAGATTGCCGGGCTTTATCCCAATAAGTCGGGCGGTGCCTCGGTCTACGGAGCCGCTGGATGGTTGCCTTATGGCAAGTTCATCGCGCCGATTTCAGTATGGTGCAACTGGCTTGCTTGGTCCCCTGTGCTCGCACTTGGGACAAGTCTTGGCGCCGGTTATGTTATGGCCAGCCTGTTCCCGGCAGATGCCGCGATCCGGCAATGGCAGTTTGATCTCCTCCCGCTCGATTTCGTGCGTGAAGGGCTCCACCTTCGGGTCAATCTTGTCTCGATCATCGCGACAGGGTTTCTGCTGCTGACATTCGCCCTGCAGCATCATGGCGCTGCGCGTGCGGCGCATTTTCAGAGAATTCTTGGCGTTGCGTGCATGTTGCCGCTGCTGCTTGTCGGCATCATTCCGCTGATTACCGGAGATCTGCCGCGCGAAAATCTGTTCCCGATCCTGCCCATTGTGCGGGATGCGGCTGGCAATATCGGCTTTGGGGCATGGGATGCGGCGGGGCTCACGCTTCTGGCCGGTGCGATGTTCGGGGCCGGATGGTCCACCTATGGGTTTGAAACCGCGGTTTGTTACACACGTGAGTTCCGCGATCCGGCAAAGGACACCGCCCGTGCGCTTTTTGCATCGGGTCTTTTGTGCATGGCGATTTTCACACTCGTGCCGCTTGTTTTCCAAGCGTCGCTTGGGCTGGAGGGTATGCTTGATCCGACGATTTACGATGGGTCCGGTGTGGCCAATGCGCTTGCCAAGATATTGGGCGGGGGCGCTGTCATAGGCAACATGCTCATCGTTATGCTGGTGCTTGCGCTGTTGCTGATCGTGATGACCTCCATGATGGGATCGTCACGCACCTTGTATCAGGCGTCGGTGGATGGTTGGTTTCCGCGTTACCTCTCCCGCGTGAACGCGCATGGCGCGCCGACCGCAGCGATGTGGACAGACTTGGTCTTCAACATCGTGCTTTTGCTCGCGTCGGATTATTTCGCGGTGCTGATGATTTCAAACGTCTGCTATTTTGTCTTCAATTTCCTCAACCTTCAGTCCGGATGGATCCACCGGATTGACCGGAGCGACTGGAACCGACCCTATCGCTGCCCGACCTGGCTGCTCGCGACAGGGGCCGTCTTTGGCTTTGTGAATATGGTTTGGATGGGCGCTGGGGCAGATGTGTGGGGGGAAGGCACACTGCGGAACGGCCTGCTGGCGGTACTGCTCATCATCCCTGTCTTTGCCTTCCGCCATTATGTGCAGGACAAAGGCCAGTTTCCGGTATCGGATGGCGATACGGACGGTCCCTTTGCGCGGCAGGCCGTACAACCCAAAGCGGGGATGCTGCCATATCTCGCTTTGGTGGCTGCCGCGGCCACTGTTGGGATCAGCGCCTCTCTTGCCACGTGATTTAATCCCACGCGTTACAGGCTAGCTCCGCTTTGTCGCGAACCAGATGACGTGCCTTGGCCCTTTGCCATTGCTCCGCGCGCGGACAGCAATTTCCTCCACGCTAAAGCCGGCGGCCGAGAGCCGCTTGGCGAACGCAGTGTCGGGTGCGGCTGACCACACCGCTAAAATGCCCCCCGGTTTAAGTGCTGTTTTCGCGGCTGCCAGCCCTTTCATCGAATAAAGGCGATCATTGCCGTTGCGGGTTAGGCCATCGGGCCCATTGTCAACATCGAGCAAGATCGCATCATAGGTGCCGGTCGCCTCTGCGATGATGGCGACTACATCTCCTTCAATGAGCCGCACACGAGGATCGTCCAAGCAGCCTGCCGCCAGTTCGACCATTGGCCCGCGCGCCCATTGGATGATTTCCGGCACAAGCTCCGCAACGGTTAGCTGCGCATCTGCTCCCAGCGCAGCAAGGGCCGAGCGTAAGGTGAAGCCCATGCCATAGCCGCCGATCAACATGTGTGGCGCAGGCAGATGGTCCAGCCGCTCACAGCTCATGACGGCAAGCGCCTCTTCAGACCCGCTCATCCGGCTGCTCATGAGTTCGTTGCGATCCAACAGGATCATGAAGTCGCGCCCACGCCGGAACAGTCGAAGTTCTTGGCCCCCGGGCACCTGAGCCGTGCCGATTAATTCCATTGGGGTCATTCTGGGTTACTCCACCGCGATCAGGCCATTATCTTCCCCTTGGGGGAGTGTCCGTTTTGCGGCAATCGGAAAGCGCGGTCGCGTGTCTGGATTTATCTGTTTCTTCCGGCCGGTTCTTTTTCGCAAATCCAGATGCTTAAAATGGATTGGCGTCGTGTCCTGTCGTGATAGAGGGGCGCGAAACATTGAGGATGAGTCTGCCATGCATATTGCCGAAGCCGTTGCCACACGCCGTTCCGTCCGCGCTTATCTTGATAAGCCAGTGCCTGCCGAAACGCTCCGCCGCGTTCTTGATCAGGCCCGCATGGCACCGTCCGGCTGTAACTTTCAGCCATGGGAAGCCACCGTCCTTGCAGGAGCTCCATTGAAGGCATTGCAGGAAAAGCTTCTGGCGAGCGCGCCCGACAATCCCATGGAATATGACTTTTCAGCGCCGGGTATGGTTGAAAAATACCAGTCCCGCCTGCGTGCGGTTGGCGCAAGCATGTATGCCGCCATGGGCATTGCTCGTGATGATGCGGAACAGCGGGACAATTTTGCCCGCGCCAACATGGTGTCGTTCGGCGCGCCAGTTCTGCTGCTCTGCCACTTC